>DATFPS010000162.1:0-8246 GCA_035264705.1 Nitrososphaeraceae archaeon
CCCATTATCAAAATTGTAATCCATCCAATGACATTAGATATTGTTCCATTGGTTCTACTTTGCATTATTTTTTTATCATTGGCAATATTTATGACTGCGATAAGAATTGGCAGGGCTACAACTCCATTAATAACGGCTGCATATACTAGAGCCTTTATTGGATCTATGTTTATGAAATTTATACATAATCCTATTAGGGTCGCTGCAGCTATTGTCAGGTAAAATGCTTTGGCATTTTTGAATTTCTTGTAAAGACCTTGTTTCCATCCAAATCCATCTGATAATGCATAGCCAGCCGATCCAGCCAAAACAGGTACTGCCAACAGCCCGGTACCTATTATACCCAATGCAAAAATTACTTCAGAGATCTGTCCTGCATTTGGAAAAGACTTTACAAGTGGTTCTAGGGCCTTTGCTGCCTGTTCTGCTGTCTGTATATCTGTTATACCATTAGCATAAAGACTTCCAGCTGTAGTCAATATTATTGTCCACATAATAAAGTGAGAAAATGCTATCCCTACCGCAATATCTGATCTCATTGCCTTGACTTCCTTTTGGCTAATGTTTGGTGTGTTACCCTTTTCAGTATTACTAATTTCTTTTATCTTGTGTTTGGCAACATCTTCTTCAGCTTCTTCTGAAGCCTGCCAGAAGAACAAATAAGGAGAGATAGAAGTTCCAAATATAGCTACAAACATCATTGCAAATTCGGGTGTAAATTCTATATGCGGCACTATGGTTGCAACTATAATTTGGTTCCAATTACCACCTACAATTATTGCAGTTATGACATATGCAAAAAGAGAGAGTGTTAGATACTTTAGTATCTTTACATACTTTTTATAAGGAACTAGAATTTCTGCGGTAAGAATAAATGTTGCAAAAGAAATAGTAGCAAGAATAATTGGTATTTGAGGAAATATGAGCCTGACTGACGCTGACATAGCACCAATATCAGCACCAATATTTATTGTGTTTGCAATAAAAAGAAGCCCTGCAATTGGAAAAACAACTTTTTTAGAGTATTTTTTCTTTACGACTGCTGCTAATCCTCCAGCACTTACAAGTCCTATACGGGCACACATTTCTTGAATAACTGTCATAAGAGGATACTGGAATAATACCAACCATAACATTCCAAAGCCAAACTTCGCACCAGCTTGTGAAAATGTTGCTATTCCTGACGGATCGTCATCTGATGCTCCAGTTATAACTCCAGGTCCTAAAGATTTTAAGAGTTGTTTTAGTTTTACTGATAATGAACATGGTTTTATTGATAAGGAATGTCTAAAGTTAACCTTTTTATTATTTTTATTTTTATTTAATTCATGATCCCTTGTAATATCTTCAACCAATATTTTTTTCACCATGTTTGATCAAAGTTTTCTCATTATTGCAAATGTTTTATATTCATTATAAATCTAGATTATATGTTTTTAAACACCGCTTAACTATGTTATTGTAGATTCTTTCTATACTTGCTGTTATTATAAGAATAATCTAGGTACCGAAAAGAAAAGAACAAACACTATCAGAGTTAAACCCAGTGAAGTATTTCTATTTCAGTCCATAGGCTGTCTGTATGTATATGGTAGACTCTATTATGAGAGACTCATGCATTTTGTGCTTGGTTTCTTTAATCCTCTTATATGTATTATTCTTCTACTTTTCTTGTTGTTGCTAATTTCTCATTCGGTTTATGAGCTGTAGATATTTGTTAGAACATATTTACATTTATTATAGTTACTGCTAGTTTATGATTCTCTAACTAAGAGATAAAATAAGTCTTTTTTATGCATTTTCATTATATATATTATGGAATAATACATATGCACATTTGACAGTTGCATTAGTATTATCTTTTTACGCTGTAAAACCTAAGCCGTACTAATTTAGATTTAAAAAATAACAATTAGCTAATTTTCTATTTTCTTATTTGTTCATCCCTAGTGCATCTATTTGACTGCTGTGAAGCCAGTCCTTTAGCTCTTCATGACTTGGCTTTGCATCATGCTTTCCAGCCAAATGAAGATCCAAAAAAGCATAGTTAATTTGATTTAGCAATGGCTTGTTTTGTTCATCACCTTTACCGCTTTTCTGCTGTAAATCATCTGGAATTGTCTTCCACCAATCGTCGAAGACTCTCATCTTGATAATTACTAGATTACAAAGACTTTAAAGATTGATATCTAGTTTAACTTTTAGGGTTGACTGCACTACAATATACGCTTCAAGTTTGAATGTATTATAGTAAAATCTTAAAGGTGCTCAAACTTTAATGCTTTACGAAGCGTTGCTATAAAGAAGAAAGTAGATAGTATCAAAAACGTTCCCTTTTAAGTATCGATTATCTATAGTATCAGAAATATATTGCAAATATCTGACGAAAGAAAAAGCGGGTCATACATCTGTATTTTAACCAGCATAAGATCTACGCTGAAATTGCGCAAATAGAAAGAATCTCACCGCGTGACATACATGCTATTATAAAAAAGGAAGAAGGCAGACGACTACAAAATAAGTATCAGCAACAGCAAGAAAAAGAATTAGATGACTATTTTTCAGTCTGTCGTTATTGCTTTGAAATATTCATTATTTCTTATATCTCCAAAATATTATCCTGTCTTGCTGAATTAACATATATTTTATCAATTTTAATAGCATTACTTAAATCTTCCAAACCACTCTTAACGTTATTATTTCTAACCTTTGAAGCACGTCTATAGTATAATGCATCAACATAATTTGGATTTATTTCTAAAGCTTTATCATAGAATTGCTTTCTTGATTTTGTTGTGATTTACTAGTGTTTTTAGGGTTTTGGAGATATTCCTTTGGGATCCGTTTTTCAGTATGTTGACTTGATTTGGCTGGTAAGTAGAGCGTTCCATTATCACTTCCTCACATTCAATTCGGAGGCAATAATTTTCAGTAAATGAAAACAGTATTCACTGAAGGAGCTTTTATAAATATTTCATAGAAAAGACATAGCAAATTTCAAAATCAAGGAGACGAGACATGTAACGTCAAGTATCAGCAATACAGATCACAAGGACCTAATGACGCCTTCGAGGCCGCTGTCAACCACCTCGATAAGCATCAGATATACAGGGGTGAGGCACCAATCCTAATTTAAAATTGCAATTTGTGATCATAAGATTATCTGAAATGGGGTTATCCGAACGCAGAACTAATGGTTTTCCATCCACAAATACTTTATTATTTCTTGACTTAAAGAGATAGATCCTAGATGAAGACATCGTCCTTTACAAGACGTGAATATTAAGAAATCGTTTACTAATTTGATTAATTTATCATGTTCGTCAGTCATTTTGCGTATGTATTCCTCCTATTATAATGAATATCATACAAAACAAACAGAATGTATCGGGATAAGCATTTCTACCAATAACTTAAGTTTTGCACTATTTAGTATAATTTTTCATTATGACTTCTCTATATTCAAAAAGAATTTCAAATAATATTAAATACTCCATTAGTCATTATCTATATGCTACTATAAGTTGTCTCATCCTGCACATCGTATAACCCGTGCACGAGATATATCGTCGGCGTATGAAGCTCGAATGACTAGGTAGGTGTCCTAATAGGTTGACGGGACGAAAAGATTCCTACCAAGTTTTAAGCTTAACAAACACATATTTATCTTTCTTATACCTACTTGTAATATAACAAAGTTTAAGTATCTTGTTCTATTAGATTATATTATGCAGAAAATTGCAAGAGCCAACATTGAGAGTAACTTCAGCAACCCGGGAGTGACTCATTTTGACTCTCTGATATCATTGGGTGAACACTATCAAATATGACCAGAAAGATTTGGGATTGCCCGCACTGCGAATGGATGTCTTCGTCGAGACATTGGAACGTTAAGCGTCATCTGTACATAAAGCATAATGGAATCGGAGAACCCATCTGTAATGATACAAATAGTTCTCGCAAGAAGCTCAACGTAAAAACATTCAATTCTTCTAGGACATACTATTCCTATCCTAATGATCTTAATACTATACCAAAATCCTTTCATAAACGCGACAATTTCGCAGAAGGAACATTAAATATTCTCCGTAAAATGGTAGAATACAAGAACTTGCTTTCTCAACTTCAGCCTACTTTCCCACCACCATCATTATCATCTGGCAGCCCAAATCTGACTTACCAAGACCGATCGATATCCGATTTTAGAGATATGTATTTTATAAATAGTATTTCTAATATGTTTGAGGAACCGTTTCCTCCTGATTCTTGGATAACAATAGCGCTTAAAGGCCGATTATGTCAAAACTGCTTCAATAAGATCTACATACCAGTATTTTTTAAATTTGAAGGAAAGAATGAGATATTTGAACCACAGCACGAATGTGATGAAATTGGTCTTCTTTATAGTGCAGAAGAAAGAGAAGGAGTTCTCAACAGTAGTAACGTAAATTTGACTAAACAAATGATACAATTAATAAAAATATGGATGCAAGGTAAGGATTGTGTAATTGTAGCAAGAGAAATAGGTGAGCAATCTGCTGTTGTTGGTGACATAAACGCTGACCAAAATGATCATTGGTCTACAAGAGCCATTAGAGACAAGTTAACTACATTAAAGGATGACAATGAGCTAAAAGATTTTTTAACTAAAACCAGTAACTCAACATTTGGCTTCTTTAAGGTTTATTCAAGCCAACAACAACAACAATCTTCTGCAAGGTTTTACCACTTTATGATTCTAAAAAAGGAGTGGTACTAATTGTTATGATACTATCATATAGTTCATCCCGTTTACGCCTCTATTGTATCTGCTTTAATATTTTTGTCAACTGCTATTTTGCTCTCCTATCAGTAGTAAGATAGTTTTACCGGTTATGAAATTAATATCACTATCCTTAAGAAAATAATATTGCTCTTTTTGTCTACACAATCTGATCATAATTATTATGAGTTGCAGAGGGTTAACAGAGTGAAGGAGACGCCTGATTTATACACGATTTTTTTGTTGGCTGCCTCGAATGCAGATAATACAAAGCAAAGCAATATTTCCTCTAAAATTAAAATGAGAGATATATTATTTACTTATTGTTTGAAACACAAAAGTTAATTTATAATTCATAATTAATCTCCATATCTAATATTAACTAACTAATTAATCTCCTATACATATTTGATATAGTGAATTTGCCTTAATTCCTATTTTTGGTAACAACACTTGTAAATGGTAAAAAATATATAGTAATAATCTACAACATATCTTTTTTGTTATTCTGTTCTTCTATTGTTCTTAAAATATTGCAATCAAATCTATGATTTGATCATTTGCTCTGTGTTAGTTTTTTATTTTTAAGATGATCTTCTAATGCTCTATCTAATGATTTTTCTCTTTAGCTGCTAATCTTTTCTTCTCTTGTTCTAAGATCCTCCTCATCTCTTTTTACTTTTTCTGCATGATTGTAAAAGTCTTTGAGAAGAGTTTCAGAGTCTATCAATTTAAATCGCATATACGGACACTGCATCATTAAGTTCATTGCTTTCATTCGTTCTTTTATTTCTATTTTAGGATTATCTATAATCAACCACAAATTTTTCATTAGTTCTCTTATACCATCTAAACTGTTCTGTTGTTCATGATACATAATTTGAGCAAGATCTTTTCTTTTTGCAGCACTACTATTTGGTTTCTAATAAAATCGATATCTCTAGAAATGGTAGGTTGACTTATATGCAAAGTATTAGATATCTCAAATTGAGAATACCCCCTGATAAGTAATTCTCTTCCTTTATTTCTTCGCCAATCTATTTGCTTTTGATACTTCTTTTGTGTAATTTTTGTTCTAGGATTCTTTTGTGTGGTAGTAGAATAATCTTCCAAATATATATTATATGTTTATTTGCAATACAGATATTAAAACTTGTGATAATTATGCTGAATACGAATTAAGCAAAGGTACCTCACTTTATGATTCAGGTAAGTACGACTAATCTATAGAGTGCTTTAACAGATCGATAAACAAGAATGCTGAAAATGCAGAAACATGGTATTACAAAGGTTTAGCTCTTATTTATCAAAATATGATGAAGCTATAAAGAGCTTTGATAAAGCTTCAAAGATAAATCTAGCTCATGTTGATACATGGTTTAACAAATGATATGCTCTTAATTAACTACAGCGTTATGATGAAGTTCTCACATGTTATAGTCAAACAATTGAGCTAGATCCAAAATATATAGACGCATGGAATGGCAAATTATCATTATTAATTAAGAATTATAAATATGAAGAAGCATTACCAGTCCTAGAAAAATTATTAGAAATCAGACCAGATGATGTTGCTGCGTTATACACAAAGGCTCTACCGTCAATTATTGATATAGAAAACTACTATGATGCTCATTGTTAAAATAAGATATTTCCTCATAAAGTAGATATTATCAAAATTATTCTATCAACAGCTCGTTATTAGTATTAAAATTCTATCTTATATATATTATCAAATTGATATATATATCCTTTAAATTCCACCTTATCGTTATGATATTAGTAACAGAAAAAAGAAAATTCTGTTGCAATCCTGATGGAGAAGTTACAATTGAGTAGTAGAACGTACGTCAGTTCACATAAAAGAATACATTATTTAACACCATGAGTAGCGTCAAGTACTTTATTGGATGCAATAATGCACTTGATGGTCACATGCACATTAAATTATTAGTATTATCAATGGTAATAATATTATTACTTCCACAAACCCCACTTTTCTTACTCAGCAGTGTCACTACTTTTGGGAGTAATTATAAGGTCTTTGCTCAAAGTGAAAATGACGAGAATAATAATGATGCCGATACTAACATGAATACCATGAAAGAAGATAATATAATTTCCCCTTTAACTGAATGGGTAGGAGTATTTGCGCTAGGTATAACTGTAGGAATTCTATCGCCCATAATATACAAGCCTGTTTATTCTAAAAGTAGAAGCATTAACATTACCAACCTCTCAATAGCAATATTGTCTATTTCTGCTGGTATTATTCATCTTTTGTTAATACCAGAGCATATGAAAGAATCTTTCATGTGGGGAATATTTTTCTTAATTACTGGAATTGCTCAATTAATTTTTGGTATAATTATTATTATAATAGGTCGGAAAGTATCTCCAATTAATAAGTCGATATTGTATTATTTTGGGATTATCGGAAACGCTTTATTAGTTGGTATATTTGTGTTGGTAAGGTTAATTACACCACCCTTCTCAAGTGAAGCAGCACCATTAAACGAACTAGAACCTAATGGCATAATAACTATAATAATCGAAATACTCTTGGTAGTTTTACTGGCTTATTTGATAAAATCAACTAGTAAAAGCCAAAGAAGCCAAAAAGTAATTCAATAGGATTTACAAAAAATCATTAATTGGCGAGAACTTTAATTTCTATTGCCAAACTTAAAGGATTAAAAGTTCATCTTGGCTTAACATTTTATTTAAAGCTATCTTAAAGTATCGAGTTGTTAATGATATCATTAATTTACTATTATCTTCGTTTTTCTGTCCTTTTGTATATGCCCATTGGATTCCTAGAAGTGAATTTTCACTTGATACCGCTATAGATTCTAGTAATGCTTCTCACCGAAATAAAGGTATATTTTGTTATGAATGTAACTGCTGATAGTAGTAGTCTAAAGCCTAAGGATATTATCAGATGTATTTCAACAATATTCTGGCTAGAATGCCAAGTTCAGGTCCAAGTATCTCAAATTTTATGAGTACTATTATTGCATCTTAATGGGTTTCGTAATTGGTTATTGTAATACGTATTGAGGAAAATTTTGTAAAACAGCAAGAAAGAAACATAAAAAATAATCAATCTGACCAATAGGATTGTTGATATATTCAGCAACAAAGAAACTTTTAGCATATCTTTGCATTATTTACTTCTGACAATCAACAGGAAGACCTTCATGTAAAGGCTCCTTAACAAAAGAATTAAAGAATCTGTTGAATTAGCAGAAGGTAGAGACATTTCTAAATGTAGATTTATTTCTTTGAATCTAGCTTCCAAAAGGTGTAAAAAAGAAGATATGGCGCAGGGTATTCAGAATACTATTAGGAGATTGGTTAATTCCATTTTAATTAATAATCTTATGTGTCAATAATGGATTTACTATTGTAGCAATCAGTAGCAGACCATATCCAATCAATGAGAGAACTATCTGTTACTTAAATCCAATCGTATAGGCCTATG
>DATFPS010000163.1:0-6669 GCA_035264705.1 Nitrososphaeraceae archaeon
TTCGAACTCTTCAATGATTGCCACTTGTTCTCCAGGTAAAATTGGTGTTGCTGTATGCTTGTCTTTGATCATATAGGATGTATGTCAATGAGTTTTTAAGATATAACTGTTACATTAGGGTTTAGTATCTATCTGCTAAAAGCACGATCTCTATGTATATATACGTTTATAAAAGTTACCTGTCGTCTTGGAATAAGTCACATTGTTAGATCATCTCTTTAAATTTAGTAACTTTTTAATAGATTTTATTGTCCTATTCTTATGTCTACTAAATTTTATCATTTTTTTATCTTATGCATGCAAAATTATAATAATTGGCTTTGATACAATGTTGCTCTTATCGAGATTTATTGTTATTGACATCCTAATTAGAATTTCCAAATTGTTAAACATGCCTTGAGATTTGTTGATATGACAGGCAAATTGTTATAGGTACCACCTTCAGGCCTTGTTGAAAAGTAAATTATATGAATCATTAAAAAAATATATATATCCTAGTTCTACAACAAATAGGTGAAAACGATTTTCTCTGGCTCACAAAGATTCTTCATCTGAAAAAACAGCTGCTGAAGAGATAATTTTCTCGGGTTTCTCACAAAACTATTGTGTATCGTTTGTAAATATGATGGATTCTATAAAAATTGTTAGTGAGATTTCTGATGCTAATAAAATTAGCAGGTACTATTCAATATTTCTTAATACACTGGATACAATCGTCAAGAACTTTAATGCAAAAACAATCAAGATTACTAGTGATGGGTTGATTTTTTATTTCCCAGAAACTAATGATTCTGGCAACAAATCAGCTTTCAAAGACGTAATTGAATGCTGTCTTACAATGACAGCAGCAAACATAGGTATCAACAAAGAGTTATATCAAGAGAAATTGCCATCAGTTAGTTACAGGATAAGTGCTGATTATGGGAGAGTGGAGGTGGCTAGGTCTACAACTTCACAACATGATGATTTGTTTGGTCCTACTATGAACGTTTGTTCAAAGATAAATAGCAAGGCAAAACCAAACGGTATAGTAATCGGTTGCGCTCTATACCGCATGATAAAATCGTTTTCTTTCTCTGCGAAGGATTACCAATTCGAAGAAGTTGGCGAATATCTGATCGGCTTTAAACAACGATATACATTATATTCCGTTATGTACGGTAATAGAGCCAACAAGGCTCCATCAAATCAAAAAAAAAATCTGATTTCAGATATGAAAGATCCTCAAATACATTCTTCTCATGTGAACAAAGAATCGTTATTATCCATCAAACCTCAAAAGCAACAATATAAGTCTCCAGCAAAAGTTATGCTTGTAGATGACGAAGAAGACATGCTACTTACTTACAAGTCCTTCCTAGAAGATAAAGACTACACTATAAAATCTTTTACAGATTCAGAGACAGCACTGAAGCACTTTGCAGAAACAAATGCATATGATTACGATTTGGTAATTTTAGATATAAGAATGCCAGGTCTAAATGGACTTCAACTCTATTGTAAATTAAAAGAGATAAATACGGCCATTAAGGTGTTGTTTGTATCCGCTCTTGACGCGATTGATGAGATTTTGAGCATATTGCCTGATGTAGATTCCAAAAATATTATAAGAAAGCCAGTCAAAAGAGAACATTTTGTTACTGCAGTTGACGGAGCTCTCGGATAGTTTAATTTTGCAACTCGTAATGTCTATAGAGAGAAAGATCTTCTTCTACAATAGAAGATAAAGAATTCTATATGCATAAATCTTTTATAATTATCGAACATTAGTCTGATTGAATTATTTGTCTTACAGGTTTTATATTTGGCCTATAATAGTAAAGATACATATAGATATTATCTGGTCATAAGTTGTATTCACTAGCTGAATAACGTTATTGTTATTTAGTATTAATAGCATATAACATGAATAAGCATGACTACATTATTGTAATCTTGCATTAGATTAACCTTTGATGTCGATAAATTATTCATAGTATAATGATTGACATCTAACCGTCATCAGAGCTCATTCATGCCGAACTTATGGTAGCACTGATTGCATTTAAACTTCTCTTTTCCAGGATTGCCAGAGACCACCTCAAGGTCACTCTTAGTTTTACATTTTGGGCATCTACCATATATTGTTTTCTTGGGCAATGGTGACTATTTATGACTGGCTATTAAAAAAGCTTAAGACGAACAGTTTGGAAACTAAATAATTACCATAACTACTTCCCATTGTCAATTCATTTTCTCTGGATTTTATAATATCAATATTTTTGCAATTTTTGATACTTTATCTTTTTTTGAAAAGGCCTATTTTATCAATAAATATGTTTTCAAAGATAAAGCACAGTCTATTAATAACTATCATGTAATTTTCAGTGTGAAGTTCATAGACTGGTTTCCTTATTATCAGAGTATCAGACAGCAATTTGGATATAGTACAGAGAAAGATCAAGAGGCAGCATATTGCCTGTCACGAATTATAAAGAGAAAAGCGCTTGCTCCAAAAGTATTACATAAAAAAATTGCCGGAAAACAAGTATTAGTCATAGGTGCAGGCCCTAGCTTAGAGAAAAATATCAAATTTATAAAAAAAAGCCGCAAGTTTGTCAAAATAGTCTCAGACGGCGCTGTCCAAGCCTTGATTGAAAATAATATCAAACCTGATATTGTTGTTACAGATTTGGACGGCAATCAATCGTTTTTACAAAAAGCAGAAAAGATAGGTGCATTAATGGTAGTGCATGCTCATGGAGACAATATTCAGATATTGCGAAAGCTTGTTCCACGATTTAGACATATTATTGGCTCCACCCAAGTAATGCCAGTCGAAAATGTCTATAATTTTGGCGGATTTACCGACGGCGATCGCTCTGTATTTTTGGCAGAAGAATTTGGCGCTAAAGAAATTGTCCTTATAAGTATGGACTTTGGTGTACATATTGGTAAATATTCAAAAGAAGTGGTAAAAAATGTTGAATTGAAAAAAAAGAAATTGAGAGCTAGTAAACGCCTGCTTGAAATGCTTGCTAAACAATCTCGTTCACGTTTATTTGATACATCTAAAAGACCAATTCGAGGATTTACTGGTTTTTATGTATATAACAATTATTAATGATTAAAATGTTTGGTCAAAGGCAAGCAATTGGTATTCTAGGCATGATTTTTGCAATAGTAGGTGGTATTGCATGGTTCTTCCAGCAGACATTTTTTGCAATAATGCTATGGGGAGTAGCTGGAATTATATTACTAAAACTTAATAAGAAAAAACAGAAAAGATCAAAGAGATAGAGGAAATTTCTTCATATATTGATTATAATTTATTATCATGAATTGAGCAATCTGAAATACTATTATACCATTTATGTCAAAGATGCCTTGCAAATGTCCAACTTTTCAGAAGACGATGTCAGACGCGCTGCCGAGATACGCGAATGGCTCGTCAAACAGATTTCTGACAAACAGGAAGAAATTGAAAGATTACGTACTACACTATTACTTATTGATAATCTGTTAAAACATGGCAGTTTTAGACCCGCTTCTAATATCACACCCTCAGTTACTCTATCGCCCTCAGTATCAGCTGAGGCACCAGTCGGCGCTGAAAAAATATCTAATCCCATCAAGCAACAGAGGACGGCAACCACTGCTAATTCTATGGCAGAAACAATTTCAAATGGCTCTGAACCACAAGCCACAGATGAGGTTAAAGAGTTTAGACCATTAAAACGAGTTAAAGATAACTTATTGCTTGCAAATGTGGAATTATTACCAAACTCACTTGAAATCGTACCAGCTGAAGGAATAATACTCAATGTTAATACTCCTCCTTTCAGATCTTTCTTTTTGAATAGAATTTTAGAAGGAATGAAGACAAAAGATGCAGAAAAAGTCAGTCAGAAGCAGATCAAAGATACAGAATCACTGAATTATCAAGTAGAAGAAGATAATAATGGTTCTATAAAAAAGATCATAATAATTAACTATAGGGAAAAAGAGCGGCTAAATGAGATATTTAATACTTCTACATGGGTCTTTACACGGATGATAGAAAAGAGTGGAAAATAATAGGAATATGGACAAGATAATAGTTCTGGATTTTGGCTCCCAATATAGTCATCTCATATGTAGACGTATACGTGAAGTAAACATATACTGTGAGATATTACCATATAATACACAAGCCAAAGTACTTAAAGAACTCAATCCAAAAGGAATAATTTTCTCTGGAGGTCCTGCGAGTATTTATTCAAAAGATTCGCCAAAACCGGATAAACACATTTTCGAAATGAATATTCCCATATTAGGAATTTGCTACGGTCAGCAAGTATTAATAGATAACTTTGAAGGTACTGTAAAAAGGTCAAACATCAGAGAGTACGGTCGTGCTGAACTGGTGATTGATGACAAGACTGATCTTTTCAAGAATATTGAGAAGAATATAAAATGTTGGATGAGTCATGGAGATGCGGCTAATAAGCTTCCAAAAGGATTCAAAGTTATTGCTCATACAGATAATTCATTTTCTGCTTCTATTGCAAATCAGCAAAAGAAATTCTATGGAATACAATTTCATCCTGAGGTAGGCCACACAGAAAAAGGGATTGATATTTTAAAAAACTTTTCTCAAAATATCAGTATGGCAAAAGCTGAGTGGAATATGGAGAACTTTATAGACATAGCCATAAAAGATATTCGAAAGCATGTTAAAAACGAAAAAGTACTATGTGCAGTAAGTGGAGGAATTGATTCTACTACTGTGGCTACTCTGTTACACAGAGCCATAGGTGACAGTTTACATTGTGTTTTTGTTAATCATGGCTTATTAAGAAAAGACGAAGAAATTTTGGTTAATAAACTATTCAGAGAGCATCTTGGTATTCAAGTAATATATATTGATGCAGAGAAACAGTTTCTGCAAAAATTGAAAGGGATTGAAGATCCCGAAAAGAAAAGAAAGATCATAGGCGAAGAATTTGCAACTGTATTTATGGATGTAGCAAAGAATAATGGACCATTCGAATGGCTAGCACAGGGAACGCTTTATCCTGATGTTATTGAAAGCGGAGTTTCAAGAGGTCCAGCTGCAGTAATCAAAACTCATCATAATGTTGGTGGTCTTCCAAAATGGCTTAATATGAAAGTAATAGAACCATTAAGCAATTTATATAAAGATGAAGTTAGGAAAGTTGCAAAATTACTTGGTATTCCAGATGTACTATTAAAGAGACATCCATTCCCTGGGCCAGGATTGGCAGTTAGAATAATTGGAGAAGTGACCAGCGAAAAGATACGTATAGCAAAACATGCAGGTGAGATAGTTGAATATGAATTAAAGGTTGCAGGATTTTATGAAAAAGTCTGGCAGGCGTATGCCGCAGTGGGAGATGACAGAGCAGTCGGAGTGCTCGGTGACGAACGTGTATATGGTCATATCGTGATAATCAGAGTAGTAGAATCAGTAGACTCAATGACAGCTGATTGGACTAGACTGCCTTATGAATTAATTGAAAGAATTAGCAACAGAATTACAAATGAGGTAGAAGATGTGACATGGGTTACATATGCTGTTTCAAGCAAGCCTCCAGCAACAATTGAGCCTCAATAAGAAAACACTTCTACTTTACAAACCAGACACTTGAATTTTTTATTTGAGTTATGAAATTGAATAAGATAAATGATAATAATAATAATTATTTTGATTCATAGAATACACTGAAATAGACCGTCGTTGCTTGTCATTTATATGATAAAAATGTATGTTAAGAGTTAGAGGTATCAAACAAGTGCCTCGACCTAATTTTATACATATATAGTCATAAGTGTTTATATGAACTTATTTCATGTATATTAAAAATGAGTCGGTATGAAACATGCTTATACAATAAAAACAATGATAAAAATGATGTATATACTTTATAGAAAAAGAGGATAAAAACGCCTCAGATTATGCTTCTGGAGGAGTCACAGGAGCAATTTCATCTGCTGAGTCTTTTTCTTCTTCATCTGCTGAGTCTTTTTCTTCTTCATCTGCTGAGTCTTTTTCTTCTTCATCTGCTACTGGTGGTGGTGTTGCTCCAATAGCTGATGATTCTTCAGAACCAGTTGCTAATGATAAATCAATAAATTCTGGTCGTTTAGCAGGTGAATTAAAGCCTGTTTTACATATTAGATTGTCTGCACCCACATCTGCCAGTAGCAAAGCACACGCCTTGTATTCATCACCTACATTTACATTTACATTTGGAAATGTAGCAATATATTGTTGGATACCGCCACCCGTAGTAGCATTTATAGCAATATTTGCTGTTTCGAAAGTCTTAACTTTTGATTCACCGTTTACAGTAACTATGGCTACAACATCGCCAGTTGTAGGCGTTATATCAAATAGGGATAAAATGACTTTAAATACATCAGTTCCCTTTCCTGTCTCTGCCTGGATTGGACTTGCAGCACCGGAGGTCGATACTGCTATTACCATAAGCATCATTAAAGCTAAAGTGGTTATTCTTCTTGTTGTTATTTGCAAAGTATTTCAAGATATGCAGTAGATTACTCTATATTTAATGTTAATGGTTAAGTTATTGACTTCAAGTGCTTGATGAAATTGGACATTTCTATAAATATCTAAAAGATAATAGGAGTTTCTTATTATTATCTCGTCATATAATGTATTCATCA
>DATFPS010000164.1:0-3455 GCA_035264705.1 Nitrososphaeraceae archaeon
AGGCTGGCAAACATTCGTTGTAGGAGTCTTCAAAGGCGGAGAGAAAATAATTAATAGTAATCCTGAAATAAAAAATGTAACGCAGAAAGTTAAACAATATATTATAAATATTATCAAAAATGCATCTGAAGAATTGATCGAGAACAATACTATCAGTAATCTGTCATCTTCTGGCACAATTCAAAGTGAAGAAGATGTAGGAAACAAAGAAAAACTACACATAATAGAATTAGTTAATTTTAATTAAATAATAATTATTGAACGAACTCAAAACCAAAGATTTGGCATAAAAAAATTAAGGTCACAAAATTTATGGCTATTCTTGATTTTCTTTATTTATATTCTTGCTCCAATTGTTTACTCTTTCTTATAAATGATCTTGTTGCACAACATAATCCGTTCAAATACACTACATTCAGACTAGAATAATAATAATATGGACGAATAATGAGATACTTCTTCAGAGTTTTCTTCGAAATTAATATCATAATGCCGAGGCGTAGAAGATATTTGGAGAATTTGAAATTAATTGTATGTAACGTTAAGCATTGTCAAGTGACTACATTTAGCAATTAAAATGGTAATTGATAATTACAAGGTTATGACAATAAAAGGTCGCAGCAGTGTCATTTGGCTTTATTCTTAAATCTATCTTGCCCTCCCATTATCGCCTAAACAGAAAGTCACATATATCATTGCCTGCTAGTTTTAAGCATTCATTAAAAAGGCCGTTATACGGCGATTCCTCTGGTATTCTTCTCGGCGGTTCATGCTCTGATCCTGGAGGCGTTTGAACATTTGCAAACTCTTCTGAGGTAGGTCTTGCACCAAGCGTAACAGGTATCTTCTCTGTTCCTCGGTCTCTAAGTACTGTTAGCTGTACAGTATCACCTACTTCTTTTTCTCTTTCTAAATAAGTGAGGATATCATCAATCTTTCTGATTTTTTTATCATCTATTTGCAATATTATGTCACCTTCTAATTGTTGTATTTCTCCTTGGTTAATGTCAGTTAGTGAACTACCTCCGCGTATCCCGGCTTTATCAGCAGGACTTCCTGGAGTAATACCTGTTACCAAAAATCCTCTTGCTTCTTGCAAATCCAGATCTCCTGCTATTTGCGGCGTAACATCAGTACCTAAAACTCCTAAGTATGGATGTTGATAGGAACCTACCGCAATTATAGATGGTACCACCTTTTTTATTGTATTAGATGGGACTGCGAATCCTACTCCAGAGTATACGCCAGTATTAGAAAAAATTGCTGTGTTTATTCCTATCACTTCTCCTCTAGTATTTAGTAAGGGTCCCCCTGAATTTCCTGGATTGATCGCTGCATCTGTCTGAATTATGTCAGGGATAGAAAAGGTGGTGGGAATATCTGTCGGTGATGGTGGTATTAATAAATTATCTCCTGATTGAGGCTCTGGTATTGTCTGGCTTTGTTCTGATGAAGGTAGCAATCTACCAAGACCACTAACTATTCCCTCTGTCATAGATCCAGAAAGGCCAAAAGGATTACCAATTGCTACTACTCTTTCACCTACTCTTAGGGTTGTAGAATTCCCAATGGTTAGTGGAATAAGTTTGTCTGCAGGGACACTTTCCGCAGTCTGGAGTACGGCAAGATCAGAGAATGGGTCGCCGCCCACTAGTTTAGCTTGATATATAGTTCCATCTAGAAAGGTGATTTGAAGACTTTCTCCTCTGCTACCAGCAGCAACATGATAGTTAGTAATTATATGGCCGTCATTATCATAGACAAAACCTGAACCTAGTCTAGCGCCCAGTGGAGTTGTTGTATCAACATCAGTAACTTGGACTACTGACTTTTCTACTTTTGAAAATAAATCCGGCAAGGTTAAGGAGTTTATGTTAGGATCATTGGAAGTACCATCAAATCTTGGCTGATTTTGTGCTTGCGCTGTTAGTTTTATATGATAGTTATTGGTGTCATATTTTATAGGTAAGGTAGATGTAAAAAAAACTATTACTAATACTGTCGTAATAAGAAACTTTGTACTAATTGGTATTCGATTCACAGAGAATGTTTAGTCGACTGCCTATTTGAATTAATGGCTCGATGGATTAACTTATTATATAAGATTATATACCATTTAGAAAGCACGCGATATAAAGAGAACGAGAGAGATATACATATGCTAATATGTATATATATAAAAATAAAAAAGATAAAGATTTCATAAAAAGAAAGGGTAAATGGATATTCATAAAATATAGCAAATTATAGTATTGTCTTGTATGATCTGTAACTAATAATTATTAAAGATCCATCTTCTTTCTTTTTAGCTCTTTTAGATATCTTGATTATTTATCAATTCTAAATCATATTTATTTTTAATTGTGTATTCATTGTATATACATGGTTATTTGAAATAAAATTGAAGGAAACAATATACTACGGTCTGAAAGATGCGCCTAAGTATTTATAGGATTAATCAAAGGGAAAAGGTTGGTATGACACTTGTTAAGATTTGCATCTGACAAACAAAAAATATTTGAACAGTGATTTATAACTCTATGAATAAACCAATGGACAAGTTGTTTTTACTCATCTTGCTAATACAAATTAAAAACAAAATGAGCCAGTAACAACTGCCTATTCTATTATTATGAAACAACGATCTTTGCCACCGTCATGGATGCACTGTACAGTAGATAAGAGTTGCAGTAGCGAAAATCTATAAAATACAATGTATTCTAATTTTTGGCAATTCCTTCATAATGTCCATAAGGAAAAAATATAGACGATTAAACATAGGTGCTTAATTGATGAACTTTTCACAGTTTCTGTATTTGACTGCTATAGAATGGAAATCAAGAAAAGAGCATAAAATAGAGATTTGGTTTGTAGAGTATAAAGATACATACTATATAATGTCAGAACTCCAGAAGAAGGCAGATTGGGTCCAAAATATCATGCACAATCCAAGAGTTTCCTATACTATAAACGATACAAAATTTAAAGGCACTGATCGAATAGTTGAACAAGATAAGGAGCCTGAAGTAACTGCTGAAGTTTCGAAATTGATGAGTACAAAATATGGCTTGAATGGGAGGCTTGATTGTTGAACTTGTAAATCACTAAAATCTTACCCAATACATCATGCTTTATAGAGAACATTTACCAATCCACAATAACATGTGATGTGACTGCACTCATGGAATTATCATAGAAATTTATTTATGATTTATCAAAGTCCTACTCGGATATTTATAAAGCAAATAATGCAGATATGCGAATTGAAGAATTCAAAAAGATAGTTGGATGACCAGAGCAGATGAAATAATAGTAGAGGCAACCTCTTGATAATAAACTATTGTTCATTTTTATACCTGAGAAAAGAGGATAATTAGTTGATCTAGTTGTTGTACTGTGTCTTTATTAGTTTGTTTGCCGGCATAGTATCAACTGCAATAATGACATTAACTGAA
>DATFPS010000165.1:0-20479 GCA_035264705.1 Nitrososphaeraceae archaeon
AAGAAGTATAGATAATGGAGAGACGTTTGATAATGCCATCAACTTAAGCAATGCTATGGGACGTTCAGAAGATTCCAACATTGCTGCATCTGGAGACAATGTATATGTGACATGGTGGGACAACAAGACTGGTACTAGGGAGGTATATTTTAGAGCAAGTACAGATAATGGAGAGACATTTGGTAATACCATTATGCTAAATAGTACTAGTGCGGGAGGCTCTTAGTAATAAGAAACCAACAAATTCAGCATCTATTATATCTCTTTATTTTATCTAAAATTTAATTATTATATCTCTTCTTTCTCCAATAATTTCTTAATAGGCACGTTATTATCAGGTGCTTCCTTATATGCCTTTGAGGAGGAGAGATATAACAAAATATCTTTTAACTCAAATGAATGTAAGTTGGCTTTGGGTGATTTTAATTATAGGTGTGATATTCCAAAATCTATGATAATATCAGCAGGAAGAAATGTAATTCTCAATATCGATTTTCCTGAGAGGACTATATGGATATTTCACCTGATAGATCTGCTATTTATGTTTGTAATGAAACATTCTTGTTTTCGTAGTGGTTTTCGTAGTGTTTCATATTTTTTCCCAATTGGGATTAGAACAAAATAGCTGAAATAACGTTATTAATTGATGTCATACAGGTTTTACGTAATGTCCATACGCTTATGGAATTATCTAGTTTTACGAGGCATTCAATTAGCAATTTATCGTAGTATGAAAAAAATTAAAGTGGAGAACTAGTATCCACCATCGTTATTATCTTTGTATCCACCATCGGTATTATCTTTGTTGTTGTCATAATCCCAGCAATAGTACCAGTAATTTTTATATTTGAAAGCATAGTCATAGTCAGTGTGTTCATTATTTTTTGCTGAATATTCGTAGCATTTAAGATATTTTTCTTCGTAGTCCCCCCCAGTAGTGGAAGCTAATACTGGAGTCGCAAAACCTCCGCCTGCTGCTACAACTGATGCTGCAGCTATCATGCCTAGAACCAGATAGAATGGTTTATTTATGTACATCAAAGCTGTAATTATTGTAAACTATATAAGCTTTGTTCTAAAAATTGTTTTACGAAATATACTATAGTCTGTATATGTCATTACTTAATGTTGTGCCATGAAGACTCTTTACGAGCAATGAAAATCTTAAGAATAAATATAATGATAGGAAATAGAGTGATAGAGTATGAGTTTGGATGATAGTCATGACCCTAAATACAAGGAACCATTTACTAGTTCCTCAATTAGTAATTCATCTCATGAGAATGTTTTTCCGTCTTTTCCTGTTTCCTCTAGAAATACATCAGACAAGGAAGAGATATCATTCTCTAGCAAGTCCGAAAGCTATTGTGTATCATTTGTTGATATAGTAAATTCTACAAATATTACAGCACAAATTTCTCATACAGAAAAAATTGGAAAATATTATTCAATATTTATCAACACAATGGCAACTTTAGCGAGAAACTATGGAGCAAAGATAACCAAAAATGCTGGCGATAGTCTAATATACTATTTTCCAAAAACGGCAGATTCAACTAACAAGTCTGCTTTCAAAGATGTTATAGAGTGCGGTCTTACAATGATATCAGCAGGAACAGTTCTCAACACAAAAATGTACGAAGAAGGATTGCCTTCTATTGATTATAGAATTAGTGCTGACTATGGCAGAGTGGGAATTGTCAGATCAGCCATTTCACAAAATGATGATTTATTTGGTCCTACTATGAACATATGTTCCAAAATAAACTCTAAAGCATTGCCAAACCAGATGGTCATCGGAAGTGATCTATATCAAATTATAAAGTCTTCTTCTCATCGTCATGATTATCATTTCAAATCAGTGGGCGGATACTCTATTGGCTTTAAACAAACGTATCCAGTATATTCTGTATTAACTAAGAATAGAAATCAAACCCTATCCTCGCATGACGAACAAATGAAAAGATTAAAACCTGTCCAAATGCATTCTTCTCCTACTGCTACTACTACTTTAAAGATACCATCAAAGACGGAATCCAATTATAAAGATCAGAAAAAACATACTCCTAATATCATGCTCATAGATGACGACGCAGACATTCTTTTAACATACAAATCTATATTAATTGAGGAGAACTGCAATATAGAAACATTTACAGATGCTCAGGAGGCATTAAATCATTTTGCAAAAGCAAATCATTCTTACTATGATCTAATATTATTAGATATTAGAATGCCTGGTATAAATGGCCTTCAACTATATTACAAACTAAAAGCAATCAATATGGCTATAAAGATAATGTTTGTCTCTGCAATCGATGCAGCCGATGAATTGATAAGCATGCTACCGGGTGTAAGAGTCGACTATGATATTATCAGAAAACCAATTGATCGCGAAAATTTTGTTAACAAAATAAAGGCAATACTCTCTTAGTATCTTTAATCTATAGCTGTACGAATCAGAAATAAGTGGCATACTATTTTCTGTGCTTAACTATTTTTTTTATTATTATTATATTTGATATAAAACAATCATTTGTTTTAATTATTTTATCAGATCATTATCTTTTATTGGGTTCTTGGAGTTTTAATCTGACTTATAGCGATATAAAGACTAAATTTCAAACCAAAAAGGATCAATAAATGACTCTACTATGACTCATTATTTCTCATAATATATTCTTAACATATAATGAACCGTCTTTATTATACCTCTGATACACTTTATACAATAATCTCGATATTGCATTTTTTATCTAGGATTTCTCTTGCTCTTAATGCATAGCAGACATATACTCATCTTAGCTTGGACAGAATTTCTTTTACATTACTACCGAGGTTTTTATCGGAAAGATATTCCTGCTAGCTAATGCTCAATATTACCATAACTAATTTGTTACTAGCTTCAAAGCAGTTCATAAAATTTTCTTGGTAAAGACTTGTCTCTGCATCATCAGAAGCCATTCTATCAAAAACCAATATTTTAAAGCAAATATAGTCATACATGAATGTACAGCTTCTTTATATTATTTTTATTATATTGATCATTTACTTAAGATTAACTTTCTGCTATTGCCAAAGAGAAGATATAGCAAGAGAAGTATTTCCCCATGCATGCATATAATTAATAAATAAAAAAGACAGATTTCAAAACAGATATAATATTACGTATCCTTTAATTCCTTCTAGTATTTGCTTTGCTAATTTCCCATATATCGGATATTCATTTAGGATACTCACAATTTAATTTGCAGGAAAGAGAAGAAGACATCTATGAAGTTTTTGAGGAGGTAATTGACAAATCTATATCAGAACATGCAGATATCGTCATATTAGCAGGCGATATTTTTCATACACCAAGACCAAGCGGTTCTTCAATAATAAAGCTGGCAAATGAGCTCAAGAAATTAAAAGAAAAGTCTATTCCTGTATTTTTTGTTTTAGGAGAGCACGATATTAATAGACTACAAGATGTTCCTGTACCATACGTTTTTCATAATCTTCGATTGGCAACTAGGCTGAAGGAGAATCAGCCGCTACAGCATAGAGACATAACTATCTTCGGTTTTGATAAGGAAAGAAAAAGTAATATTCAGAATCTTTTAGAACAATTCAAAATTACACAGCAGCTTGCAATGCGACAAAAAAAAGATGCCGGAGTACCAAATAACAAAAACATACTTGTCCTTCATCAAGGCCTTACAGATTTTAACAAATTTGCTGGTGAAATCAACTCTACGGACCTTCCAAAGGCATTTGACTACTATGCAATGGGTCATTACCACGATCATATCGAAAAGAAATTTGATTATCTTGATGGTTTAATATCGTATCCAGGTTCGCTAGATTTAACTCCAAGCGAAGGAATTAAAGAAGTCAATAAGGGATTTTGCCTTACAGATACGTCTGGACAAGAAGTAAGAACAAATTGGATAAGGTTGGAGAAAAGGAGGCCACAATTTTCAGTAAAAGTAAATTATAAATCTCTTGAAGAGGAGTTGGAGGATATCATAAAGAAAACAAGAAATTATGAAAAGAAGCCTATAATATCACTAAAAATAGCAGGAAAAGACATTGATTCAAAAACCATAGCATCGCAATTAGTAAAACTAAATTCTTCCTGTTTACATTATATGTGGCAACCATTAGAAGAATACACAACTACACCTCTAACTTATGATGAGAAACCTTTTGATATCGACAATGAATTACAAAAGCTAGCAACAGAGGCGTTAAAGTCAGAATATCTAGCTTCACTTGCTATAAAGGAAATATTGCCTTTGGCAGGCCGAGGAGATTCGAAAGCGACATTAGATCTGCTTTGGAGAATATACAATGACATAAAAGTACATGGAGGAGAATTAAAAGTATAATATGATAAAGGATATTAAGCTACATAATTTCATATCGCATAGGGATACCTCTTTATTGCTAGAGAAGGGAATCACGATTTTTGTAGGACATAATGGCTCAGGTAAATCGAGTATAATAGACGCAATAACTTTCGCTTTATTCGGAGAGCATACAAGGAAATCCAATAAGAATCTCATACTCAGAGGTGCTTCCTCGTCATATGTTCGTCTAATCTTTTATGTTAATTCAAGAGAATATAGTGCCTACAGGCAGCTAGGATCTTTAGGGCAATCAATATCAGCAAAATTAGATCTTGTATCAGATTCGAACAATATTATAAATAAACCCATTGTAGCCGGAGAAAGAAAACAATTTGGAGAGTCTATGAGTGCAGAAGTTGCAAAGACTCTTGGGATAGATTATAAGAAATTGAAAGTAGCAACTATTATCCAGCAAGGAGAACTCAACAGAATAATAGAGTTTCATCCTAAAGATTTCAAAGAGCTCCTCAATGGAATGATTGGTATCGATAGATTGGATCTTGCTTATCAAACAATGCATGAGATAATTGATGGCTTCAGAGAAAGATTACGTACTCATAATAATGGATTTGATGATAAACAAATCGAATCTATACGCAATATAATACAACTCAATATTTCTGAACTCTTTGATGCAGAAAGCATTCTAAAGCAATTAGAAACTGAAAGAAATAGAATAAAAGCGAATTTGCTTTCACTTGAAAAAGAAATAGAACGAATTGAACCATTGATACTAAAGGCAAGAGAACTTCAAACAATGGAGAACTCTCTTATTAAATATCTGAACGAAAAAAAAGATTGTCTTTCAGAGGATATTATAAAACTTGACAGCATAGTAAAAGAGGCTCAAAAGTCGATACAAATAGTTTCAGAAAAGGAAGAAATCAAAATTAACCTTCAGATGGTAAGATCTGAGGTTGAGGATGCAGAGATCAGAATTATAAACAATGAAGGAGAATTTGGAAGGCTCAAGGGATTATTAGAATTTGCAAGAAAAATAGAAATTAAGGATGGAAAATGTCCTGTCTGTAATTCAGCGGTTCAAACGGTTAACAAGATTTTGGATACAGGTTATATTAAAAATGAAATAAAAAAGAAAACTGAAGAACGATCAAAACTATTAACAGAGAGAATCAATTCAAAAAAAGAAGAATCTTTTTTAGAAGAAAAAGAAAAGCGAATTGCAGCAGCTGAAAAGTTTCTTGCTTCAAATAATATTTGCAACCTTCAAGATATAATAAAGTTAGAGAAGGAACTTTTTCAAAAAAAGAATGATTTGTCAAAACTTCCCAAGACTATTGTAGGAGTAGATGATGAAGATGCCACGATATTCATGATTGACCACTTTTCAAAATCCTTGGTCGAGAATATTATAAAACTTAGATATCAAGTAAAGGACTTGAGAATACAAGATTATTTAGATGCAAAGCTCAATCATAACCGTCTGTCTGATGCTTTGCTTGAAATTAATATGAAAATAGGCTCATCTCAAAAATCTATTCAACAGGCGACAAAAGTTATTGATGACTCCAACAAAATCTTAACAGAACTCGACTATGCCGCAAAATACATCACAATATTAGAAAAAATTAGAGCAACGGTGTTTAATCGTGATGGGTTAGTAGGATTAAGTCTTCGTTCATGGGCATTAAAAACGATCTCATTTAAGGCTTCAGAATATGCGACCATGTTTAACATAGGAATTTCAAGAATAGATTTAGCAGAGAAAGTCAAAGATGTAGATATTATCTGTTATGGAAGGCATGGAGAAATTGACATGAGTTCTCTAAGTGGAGGTGAAAAAGTTGCAGTAGCGCTTGCACTAAGATTTGCAATCTCATATATGATGGGTTCGAGTAAACTCGATTTCATAATTTTAGATGAACCAACGGCTCATCTTGACGCAGAAAGACGAAAATCTATGGTAAAAATTATTTCACAAGCCTTCAAGGATGGAAACGGTCCTCTTTCTCAAATTATCATAATCACTCATGATACAGAGATTTTCGAGGATTCTGAGGTTGATAGAATTTATCGATTTACAATGAGCGTCAATGGTTCGCTTGTCTCTACAGAGTAGATATTTAATATAGAGAGTGAGTGAGTGAGTGAGTGAGTGAGTGAGTATACTCTTCCTTCCTGTTAACAAACGTCAGTACAATCCATTAACAGTTCTGAACGATATTAGTGATTAATTTTATATACTATCTATTCCTTCATCCGCCTGTCATTCTAGTGAATTTATTGTTTCTTTTTATGGTAGAAACATAATCGAGATTTGCAAGTGCAATAATTGCTGATTCTCTTACCTCTTCACTTTCATCTTTCAATGCCTCATTGAGTGTTTCTCTTGCATCTTCGGATCCAATCACACCCAATGCAACTGCTGCTTCATGTCTAACAAAATAACTTGGATCTAATTTAACAGCATTGGAAAGAGCGGCCGTAGCAGCTGGATACCCGAGCTGACCCAGAGAAAAAGCTGCTTCATGTCTTACCAATGCATTCTTGTCATTCTGAAGAACTCTACTAATAGATTCTACTGCATCCACACCTGAAATGTCTGCTAATATGCATATAACACGAGTTTTAATAACATTATCCTCATGACTCAACAAATCCTTGAAATATTGTTCGTTTTGATTATCGTATTGTGTTTCCATTTCTGCTAACAATTTCATCCTAACATCAGATTTTACATATCTTTGATCAATCATATTGATGACTGATCTGAGGATCTCATATCATAAATATTTGCTTATTTTAAGGACGATAAACTTATTTATAAAAAGTGTATATTATAGATAATATAGTTTAGAATAAGACTTAGTTATAGTGATACTTTTGCACTGGTTTATTTATTCCAAGAATACATTCAGAAGAAAAAATTTTAATATTATAAAAATTGTAGTCTCGTCATATATATATAAAATAAAAATAAGACATTAATAAATGAGTTGAAAGAAAGAAGCATTAACCCAGATGTTCATATGTCTAATATCTATCTAATATCTATATCCCAATTTTTATCTTTTAGAATTAGCACAGATTTATATTTTCTAATGCATTACTAAGTTCTCCTTATTTTTAGCTGCTAAACTCATCACATTATTATAAAGCTTACAAATTACATTTGACAATATGCGTTTAAGATACTGGCGATTAGGCATTACTGACGTTTTAGAGGCAAAATACCCTGTTGAAAAGGCTAATCACTGGGAAATCAAATGTATGCAAGGAGAATATCAACACTTTGGCGTTTTCTGGTATAAATTTGGTACGCCCTATGATAAAGAACCTATTCATGGTATTTGCTTTTATTATAATGAGATCCCACAAAAAACTGTTGAAGAGCTTATAGAATTACTACATTCAAAATTCGGTGGAAGGATTCTGTATAGACAAACAAGAGTTTTCTTGCAAGGTTCAAAGGAGTTTGCTGATCCAAAATCTGTAGCAACACTTGCAAATGAATTAAGTTTAAAATTCAATTCACCAGTTGAACTCACTATAGAGTTTGAAAAAGTAACAAAGGAAGAGCAGGAAAATAATACTTATAATTTGCCTTCAGGCAAGATACTACCTATAGTCGGACTAGACTGAGACTGATAACAGATAAAAGATTCATCTACCGCCATTGACTAGAAATAATACTACTTCAAGATGATTGATGGATTATTCTTTTTTTATTTTAAGGATTATCGTTTGTCTATAGAGTAGCAGCGTTTTCTGGACAAGTGTCTAGCATGGATTTCACCTTTGTTATCAAATTTGAAATGCTAACAGGTTTGCTAATGAAATCAATTACATGAATAGATGGTATCACCTTTCGGAATTCATCCTTATTTATTTCGAAGGCTGTTATAAATGCAATTTTTGTCGATGATCTCTTCTCTTTTATTCTACGGTATAATTCGAATCCACTCATTTTAGGCATTCTAATATCAGTGAGGATAATATCATAGTAATATTCAGGATGACTTTCAAAAGCTTGCAAAGCTGATTCGCCACTAGAGAAAGTATCTACCTTGAAAATATTATCAGATTCCAAACCTCTTTTTATTATAGATAGTATGTCCTTCTCATCGTCGACAACCATAACTCTAGGAATCAAATTTCGCCGCTGACCCTTGCTCACAAAAGTACCGAAGATCATAACTTACGTAAAAACGTTGCCTATATATTTATAGAAAATGGTTCTCTATTAATTTAACTAATACTTATTCTAGCTTGCTTATATATAAAGTATAATCAACGAAATTAGTGTCATCCATTACTTTTATAGAAAATTATACATATATCTAATTAAATTTAACATATTCTGTTAAAATATTAGAATATGGAGTATAGAGATAATAACAAATAAAGATGTTTGTTTGTATTTATTTCATTCTACCTTGTTGTCCTCTAATTATATTACTAGTGATACAACTAGTTCTATTTTCCCTGCACTACATGTATGATAATGCAAAATTGATATAAGCGGATGCGTTTTGAAAAAATGTGTCTGCTACGAGTCAGAAAGAATGGATAAATCTTCTTGTTGATGAAAAAATCTCTGCTTTTAATGAGTGGAGGATGAAAAATCTCATTATTAGGCCGGATATCAGCGGTAAGGATTTGTCTAACAAAGATCTTTCTGGAGCCTATCTTAATGGTGTTTCCTGTATTGGAACAAATTTGTCTCACTGCAATTTATCCAAGGTTAATTTTGTCCAAGCGGATCTTAGAGAGGCTAATCTTGAAGAATCGAATCTTACAGATGCATTGCTAATGTATGCAGAAATGAAAGATTGTAATCTTAGGAAGGCTAGCTTGATTAGAACAAATTTAATGTGGGCTAATTTGCAAAATTCTGATCTATCAGGCTGCAAAATGTCAAAGACAGTATTAGTCGAAGCCGACATGAGCAACGCGAAAATTATTGATCTTGACAGAAATGGAGCTTATCTAAAATATGCTAAATTTCAAGATACTGCGACTAGTTAATACCTCTAATAGAATAATACCAGCGATTATTGCAGCTTGCACTTGAAATAGTAACATTAACTTATCAAAGACTGAAAAACAGACAGTACTAAGACATAAATTCCTAACTGCTTTTTCATCGATAATAATAAAATAGCTTTAACATAGGACTCACCGGCAAATTTAATAACAATAGTAATAATAATATGACATGTCTAAGATCGCAAGTGAAAAACAAGAGGAATTAGTTAGCAACCGCGATATAGCCAGCAAGATCTCATTACATTTACTTGGAATATAAGGCATCAAATAATGTATTGCCATTGAAAGTAACAGCTGTGGTTGTCGCGATTACTAAAGATTGACATTGTGGTCTGCATTAGCAGTAATATAACATTCGTCTCATGGAAGAATCCTTCTATTGTTGTTGTTATTATTATTATTAACTTCCACGATTCTGTCTTGCATTAGAAGTGGAACCTCTTGACACTGAAAAATACTTTCTTTTCCTGATCTGGTATCGAGGATCTCATATGATAGCTTCTTTATATGACGGCTCCAAGGAGAAAATAAGTCTGTTAAAGAGTTCAAGATCTAGAGCTTCGATTCCTGCTGGACCTATGAGGAATAACTGGAATACGAACTTGACTAGCGCCACAATGACGATTATAGCAATAATTATAATTATTATGTAAAGTAATGTACCAAGCATATTAGAATTTTATGTTTAAGAAGAGATTTATGCATTTGAAGATAGTATTAGATAATCTTGTTCTACTGTTGATATATACCTTGTTTATGATCTTGATCACTACTTCGTCTAATAATCTACTAGATGGTATTCTCTTTTTAAACTCTAAATAGCATGGTAAAGAACGGATTTTGCTATCTTGACGAAAAACTGCTGATTATACTTTATGAAGAAATTAAATTAAAAGTCATTGTATAACAATATTGTATAAGTGGTTCGCTGTGTTATGGATCTAATTATATATAGCTTTATAGTTTAGAGGAGGACACATATTGCAATATGAGTAATACAAATGATTCAGAAGATAATGTAGAATCGTATTCAGCATATGGAAATAACGCCTATAAAGAATCTAGAAGGAAAAAGAAGCCTAAAGATACTGATAATACTTCAACCGAAAATCAAGTTAATGCTGTAAACGGCAGAGAACTAGAAGAAGGACAGACCTTCCAGTATTAGATAATTAGATAATTGGCATATCGATAATAACAACAACCTTTGTTTATAGCGCGGCATCATTACTTTTATCTCACATGTACATTAAATATAGAAGCTTTTCTACTGTTCTACTGACAATACTTCTTTGTAATCGCTGTAAGATCTTTCAATTACAGATGTGTGCTTTTTTTATGTTCTTATTGTTGTTATGATATATCATAGACAATATCAACATGTAATCTCAGTGCGGTGAATTGTTACTATATCTCCAAGCGCATTATTCATACGTCTTGGTTTGTTGTTTCTGCCTTTACATTATTATCAGGAGGTTATCCATCCATGGTTTCTAGACCTAGGAGTTGATTTGTTGAACTCTGATAGTGATAAGGTCGACCAAATCTCTAGCATAATAAGATTCATTAGCAAGATAAATGTCACCTCGAATAGACGGGTGATCAAAAGTGGCGGTTTGTTAAGGTATAGAAATACTTTAAATCATAACAACTTTAAAATTGATTTAGAGAGAAAAAACGGCCATCATCTTTTCTTATATGGGTATAACATATACTTGGGAATCAGCATACAACATAAAACAATTTCTACTCTGTACACAATGTATTTGTAGGATTAATAACTGCTAATATAGATACATCAGAAATTGTTATCTCAGCAAATAATTAGACTCAAACTAGTACTTTTACTTATCTCATCATACATTGCTGTAGAAGTCATTGGTGGTTTATTGACAGGCAGTTTGGCTTTGATTGCTGACGCTGGGCATATGCTTACTGATGCTGGAGGTCTGGCTTTGGCTCTCTTTGCCATAAATTTTTCTACCAAGCCCGCAACTCCACAACGAACTTATGGCTTTTATAGAATAGAAATACTTGCAGCATTGGCAAATGGTGCTGTATTAATTTTGGTCTCTATATATATTATATACGATGCATACGGACGTATTATTGAGCCTCCAGAGATTCAAAGTATTCCAATGATATCTATAGCTGCTATTGGCTTAGCAGTAAATTTGGTTGGAATAAAACTACTTAAAGTTCATGCTAAGGATAGTCTGAATATTGAAGGGGCATATTTGGAAGTTCTTAAAGATACTTTAGGTTCTGTTAGCATTATTTTGGTTGGTGTGATAATATTTACTACTAAATTTTATCTAGCAGACCCAATTATCAGTGTTGGCTTGGCATTCTATATACTTCCGAGGACATGGTCTCTGATGAAAAAGTCGATCAACATATTAATGGAGGGAGTTCCTATGAATATCTCATATGAAGAAGTAAAGAAAGCCATACTACAGATAAAAGGTGTAACAGGCGTATTCGACATGCATATATGGACCATAACATCTGGAATGGATGCAATCACAGCACATGTGGTAGTAAGTGATCCCAGTAAATCACAAACAATTCTAAAGGAAATATCTTCTATCCTAGAAAAGAGATTTAAAATTACACATACAACAATTCAAATAGAAACCTATCATACTTAATGCAGACCTAGAACAGAAGGATGATAAACTAATAATACTTTACAATTTCTATTTACTATGAGTGGTCATAGATATGGACTGAGGAATTTTGTTTTGTGTGCCTACAATAGTTTCCATAATTATACTCTAAATACTTGTATAGTTATTGAGGTTTATGGTAATATTGAAACAGTTAAATTCAGCCTATACCATTGATCCATTTCCCAAATAAATATACAAATAATAATACAAGTAATATAATATTTTACATAAATAGAAACATCATTATTATTATCATAAATACTGTCTATTAATTATATTGACAAGGTTAACAAAATCAAACTATGTACGTTATTGATGAATTAACTGGCTATCAAAATTGATTCTTCACGATTATTTATATTCTTAATTAGTGAATAAATAAATGCTATCAATTGGATAGGATTCTTGAAGTAAATAATGTTAAAAAGTATTTTCCTGCAAATATAGGTATTCGTAGGATTTTCCATTCGACAGGCAGACATTATATCAAAGCAGTAGATGATGTAAGTCTCACAATTGAAAAAGGAAAAGTGTTTGTTCTCGCCGGTGGATCTGGATCTGGAAAGACTACTTTGGCAAGATTAATTTTACGCGCAATTGATCCAGATAGTGGATCGATAGTGTTTGATGGCGAAGATATTACGAGAACCGCTGGAAAAAAACTAAAGGAGTTCCGCGTAAATACACAGATGATACATCAAGACCCTTATACCTCGATTAATCCTCGTATGAAAATAATGGATGTCATAATGGAGCCATTAAATATCTACAATAAACAAGATTCTAAACAACAACGCATTGAAAAAGTATTAAAATCGTTAGAGGATGTACGTTTGGAGCCTGCGGCAGATATCGCTGGGAAATTTCCACATATGCTTTCAGGAGGTCAACGGCAAAGGGTATCCCTAGCAAGAGCACTTGTTCTGAAGCCAAAATTAATTGTAGCTGATGAACCTGTCTCTATGCTAGATGTTTCTATCAGAGCTGAAATACTTGAGATTGTGAAAACTTTAAAAGATAAATTCCGAATTTCCTATCTCTATATTACTCATGATCTGTCTACTGCGAGATATATAGGAGATAATATTGCAATTATGTTTAATGGTAAAATAGTTGAGGCAGGCCCTATAGATCGGGTTTTGTTAAATCCACTTCATCCATATACGCAGGCGTTAATAGATGCGGTTTCTGAACCCAATCCTGATAATAATTTGCAAAATATAACAGATTCGTATTAAAGAGGCAGAAGATACAGTTCTATCTATCTGAAAGTGGATCTAAATTTTTCTATCAAATGTCCATATTCAATGGGTAAGTGTAAAAACGAATCGAAGTTGTCAGAAGATCTTTTATGTGTCTTTTTTATTTACCATCCACGGATCTGATCTCTGCAAGTGACAGTTGATTGGGATATCTGTATTTTACAACTTGTGAAATACCATTTTTAGAATACACACCATAGATTAGGTCTACTTTGGTTATTGTAGAATCTTTCAGCGTAACCATTACAATTTGGTTATCCTTTGAGCGCTCAAGCAGCACTTTAGATAACCTTTCAGTATTTTGGGCATCAAGATGCGCATCCACCTCATCCATCAAATAGAATGGAGACGGTTTAAGAGACTGAATTGCTAATAAGAAAATTGTCGCGGCCATGGTTTTTTCTCCACCCGACAATGCTGTTGACTCACGACCTTGTTTTCCGGGAAATTGTACCATTAGCATTATGCCGCTTGAAAATACATCTTCGACATTCTCTATCTCCAACCATGCTACTCCACCTGTTACTTCTGAGAAAGTCTTTCTTATGTCATTATCAACTTTTTTAAATGCATCCATAAAGACATTTTCCTTTTCTTTGACAATTTCCTCTATGAAAAGGACAATAGAATTGCGTTCCGTTTCTAGATGGTTCTTTCTATTAGACATGCTTCGATAACCTTCAATGACCTGGACATAGCTTTCATCTGCACGTAAATTAATTCTAGCTTTTATTGCTTCATATTCACGTGTGAGTTCTTTTATAACTGTATCAACATCAAATGTTTCCAGCAAACTCTTGTATCCAAACCAATGCAGATCATTAGTCAAGCGTGACTCTTGCGCAGTTTGATCTAGAATGTCCTTTCGAAGTAATGCGTTATCCTTTTCTATAGTGTTATACTCTTTATTGAGTTTTTTTTCATTTTCATTCATCAGTTTCAATTTCTTTTCGTATTCTTGTACTATACCATATGAGCTGCCCGAAGAATCTATTATCTGCTGTTCTTGGTCTCTAAGAGAATTAAGCTCTGATTCAATTGATTTTAATTTTATTTCTAATTCTTTTGCTCGAGTACGTCTATTGCTGAGTTCTGATAATAATTGGTTCTTCTCATCTTCCATTCCCTTCATTCGTTCTAAACTTATTTCGATTTTGCTATTCATACCTGCTGACGATGTCATTGTTTGACGCAAATCAAAATCTAGTTCTTCTATTGATTTGAGAATTAGATTTCTTCTTAAATTTATTTTATCTAATTCATTTCTAATGGTGGAGTCATCTATAGCACCTATTCTTTCTAAAACCTTCTTCATAGAGTGTGTTAAAATGGAAAGGCGCCGTACAACTCTGTTCACATCAATTGTAAGAGTGTTTCTCTCTGACTGAAATAGCGCGTTATCAGAGACAAGTTGTTGTTGTTGTTTTTCTACTTGCTCCATCATGATAGTTTGAGATGAAATTTGATGATTCAGATTGCTAATTCTTGCTTCAATTTTTATTATCTCAGATTCTGAAGAATTAATTTTTAAGATCAGTTCTTCTAGATCATTTTTCTTTGTCTCAATTGTAGTTCTTAATGTCTCGAGAGATCCTCTTAAATTATCAACAGTAGCGCTAAGAAGGATCGCCTTTGTCAGATCTGAAATTTTAGATCCGAAATCAAGTGACATACATGCACCTTTAGGTTCAAAAAGCTCGCCATCAACCGATACTGCCCGATATCCTTGTTTTGACAGAATATATGCCGCTGTTGGACCTTTAACAACGAAGGTATTGCCAAATATAAAATTGCTTAATTCTTTAAAATCAGAATATACAAAATCGGCTAAATTACCGATAATGCTGACATCTTCTTCATAAGGTATTTTATAGTATTTGAAACATTTTATTATATCTAAAGGAATAATCTTAAGACGAGGCAATTTTTTTGTTTTTGCATATTCTGCAATTGAAATCATTGATTTTACATTATCGACTACAAATGCCTTCATCCATTCTGAGCCGGCCGCAAATATTGACTTTTCATATTTTCTGTCCCAGGTCATCATATGATGAACCAAACCTTTGATCCCAAATTTTTCTGAATCTTTCATTAATTCTGCAATAGCAAAGTCTTCATTTCTAGCGTTCTTTGCAATAATAGACTTGGCTTCATATTTTGTCGTTACATTGTCTGCTCTAGTTAAAAGAATAGATGAGCTTTTAATCTCTTTTTCAAAGGTACTTTTTAAAATTTTTAAATTTTGAAGTGTTCTAACTTGAGATTCCAACTTTGTGTTTTGTGATTTCAATGTTTCATGAAGGTCTACCAATAATGTTGTGCCATTATCTACTTCATTTTTTAAAGAAATAGCATTCAATTTATTAGCTTTTAATTTCTCCTCACTAGCTTTAACTTTTTCTTCAAGCCTTGCGAATGAAACGTAAAGATCATTTTTGATTCGCAAAAGCATATCATATCGATATTCTAATTTATCCCTGACTCTAGTGTAAATTTTAATTCTTCTAGTCAGATTCTCTAATTTATTATCGATATCTACTAACTCTCTTTTTAAAGCGATAATCTTGGATGATTTGTAATTCATAATAGTCTTGTTCTGATCAGCCTCATGGCGAAAATCGTCTAATTGTTTCTTCATGTTCTGTTTTTCCAAATCTATTGAAGGAATTCGCTTTTCAATTTGAAGGCAACGCTGTTCAGACTCCTTTATCATCGCTTTCATTCTTTCAGATTCGTATACTATGTTTGCTATTCTACTGCCAATTTGTGCTTTAGACCTATTTGCAATATCTATCTCTTGGATAAATTTCATTTTTTCTGAATCAATTTTCTGAATTTGTGATTGAATTTCTTCTATCTGTTTGAACAATTCTGTAACTTTTAAACTATTAGATTCGAGAAATCTGTTTTGCAATTCCAGCTTATTTCTAACCGAGATTATTGCATTCGAAAGTTGAATCGCTTTGAATCTTTTAAGTTCGGATTCTAACTGTTCATATCTTAATTGGTCATTTCTCTCTATCTCTAATTCATCAATCCGCCTGCGAATTTCTCCCATTCTTGCAAGTGCAACTTCAAGTCGTCTGTCAGACTCTTCCAACTGCTTTAGTGCCTCTGTTTTCTTCTCGTCAAAATATGAGAGTCCAACAATGTCCTCAATAATCTTTCTACGTTCCTCCACATTTAATTCAGATATACGGGTTATCATTCCTTGCTGAACGATATTGATCTTGTTTGGTGCAGCCATTACTACTTCGAGCAATTCCACAATGGTGGTTTTAGATACCTTTTTGCCGTTAAGATGGTATTGACTGTCTCCTGTTTGGCCTTCCATTTCTCTTGTTAAGATTACTAAATCAGAATCTATAGGAATGCCTCTATCTATGTTGTCAAAAGTTAAACTTACTCTAATGAGTCGATGAGAGCTGTTTTGACTATCATGAAATAACGATTGAAGTTTATCGACACGTAAAGCTTTAGGGCTATTTTCTCCTATAGCGAACATTATAGCATCTAAAATATTGCTTTTCCCCGAGCCATTAGGTCCAGTGACGGCTACAAGTCCTTTTTCAAAACTGATTAATGTATTCCTAAAACCAAATGACTTGAAGCCGTAAATTTCGAGTTTTTTAATGTAAACCAATGAACGATTGCTAATGAGAGTTTACTGGGACTATTATGTGTTTTAGAGCATTATCGATCCCCTTTTTGTAAATATTTTTAACGTATATCTATCTCGCTCTCTTTCCTTCAACAAACTCTATGAAATTTGCTTTAGCTTGAGAATATGGCATCTGTATAGGAGGATGTTTAAAGCAATATGCAGAAATGCTCTCAAGTGGACCAGAAATATTTCTGTCAAGAGCCAATTTTGCTCCCCTTATTGCATCAATCATTACTCCTGCGCTGTTATATGCATCTACTACACGTAGTTTGAGATCTAGTTCTACTGGAATATTACCAAAATATCTACCTTTCATTGAAATGTAGCATATTTTGTCATTTTCTAGAAATCTAACAAAATCTGACGGTCCAATACGCATAGGAATTGGATACGGTGCCATTGCTTCTACTGCACTTGTCTTACTTATTCTTTTGTCTTCAAGTCTTTCTTCATCAAGCATATTGTAAAAATCCATGTCACCGCCTACGTTCAGCTGATAAGTTTCATCTATCTTTACTCCTCTGTCAACGAACAATTTTACTAATGTCTTGTGCAATACAGTAGCACCTAACTGACTCATTACATCATCACCTGCACAAGGAAGATTCCTATTTTGGAATGCTTGTTGCCATTTTGGCGTAGAGGCGATAAAAACAGGTATGGCATTAATAAAACAGACTCCCGCATCAAGACATCTTTCAGCATAAAATTGGCTTGCACGTCGACTTCCAACAGGAAGATAATTTAAAAGAACCTCCGCGTGAGCATCTTTTAGAACCCTTGCAACATCAATAGCTGGTTCATTAGAGATTTTGACCTTTTCATTATAATGCCTACCTATTCCATCTAACACCTCTGCTCTTTCAACCTTGATATCCATTTTATTTACATCATAGATCTTGACTGTGTTATTTGGTTTCTCAAGAATCGCTTCTGAAAGGTCCTTGCCTACCTTGGTATCCACTACATCAAAAGCTGCAACAAATTCAATATCTCCAGGTTCAAATCCTCCTAAATTATAGGCAGTAAGACCTATTGACTCTCTATTTTTATTGTAATAACCAACACCTTGAACAAGAGCAGATGCACAATTTCCAACACCTGCAATAGCAACGCGAATTCTCTTAGACATAAAAAAGATATCATCTTTACAGCGTATTTAATCTTTATATTAAAAAAGGAAGATAATATATATACATTAATCTGAATATGCATTTCATGTTATAAAGCCACTTGCCATTGCAATTCACATTTTCGATGTACATTTATAATGATAGACAGATATGATAATGTCGTAGCTAACCGATTAATATAACCGAAATATAAATAGGCTCTTTCTGAATTGAATGTATAAACCTATCGCAACCAGACTACTACCATCTATAGCCAGGGTCATCTTCTAATACTTTTTCAAATATAGAAAGATAATTAGTTGTCATTATTTTGTCTGTAAACATTTCTTCTACTCTCTTTCTACAAGACTCGGGAGTACATTGATCTAAATTAGGGATATATTTCTTTAATTCTTCGATGGCTTCACCTAAGAAACCATTGACTCCATTTACAACTATATCATTTAATCCTCCGTTATTAAGAGCAAGTATAGGTTTGCCATAAGCGTTTGCTTCTACTGCATATAATCCAAATGCTTCAAGCCATGTGGGTTCCGGACATCCGACAACAGCTTTGCAATTTTTTAATATCTCTTTTTTAGTATTATTGTCAACAAGACCATAATATTCCGCATATCCTTTGCTATTGCGACATTTCTCTTTTATCTTTTTTACATACAAAGAATCTACGCCATGTATATCGTCTCCTACAATCTTTATTCTGTTTTCTGTTTCTATTGCTATATCTATAGCATTATGTATGCCCTTTTCATGTAAAATTCTATTTAGTGAAAGGAGATATTCTTTGTCTTTATCATTATAATTCTTATTTTTGTTTCTTTCAGTTTTTCCTACTTCTCCTTTCGTCTTTGGTGGCAATGGAATCCCGTTATGGACACATCTTACCCCTATTCCAAGAGCAGAAGATAAGTAGCGAGCATGGGGTCTAGATAACCCAATGAATCTAGGAGATGAAACAGAAACATTTGGTAATGGATAATCCTTTGATGCAGTAATACCATGATGTGTATGAACAATTTTCATTTTTGGATAATTCTTTGCTGAAAGATATGAATAACAAAGCCATGTGTTATCCCAAACAATGCCTTGTCCTTCTCCATATTCACTTTCTAATAGGTTTCTGTACGAAAGATAATAGTCTTTTTCAGCAAAAACATCCCAGACAGGGTCAATTGTTTCTAATACAGTTAAAGTTGATGACGACAATACTTGTTTTTTCTTCTCCTTTGCATCTGTTGTTTTTGTTTTTATTGTTTTAGGATTACATTTTCCAGCCATAGGAGACCCTTTAGTTGTTATTAGAGTTATATCATGACCTTTTTCCAATGCCCGTCTAGAAAACCACCATGTTACAGCCTCCAATCCGCCATTCGATCTTCATGGATCTTTATCCTTGAAATTAATCGGGCGGTGGAGACGGTATTTTAGGGTTGCTAATAACCACTATTTTCATTTAGATTCAATAACCTTCATTGCTTCTCTGTATATTTCTTTTTTAATCCATATCATATCAATGTTTACCATAAATGCTGATTCTGCAAGTTGAAAAACAAAAAAATGTTATTGACCATCAGATAGACAACTGTTATTTAAATGATGAATACATTATTATCAAATTGATATTTGGACAAAGCTTATGCCGACTCTACTTCTGCGTTTATCTATGTCATATCAGTGAGAATGACACAATATACATGAGGTATATTTGTAGATAATTGAAAAATATCGATGACATCATATACATGTTGAGAGTTTCTTCTCTCTCATTGTCATACTATCATTTAATCTAGAGGAAGAGATTTGGCAATTGTTGACGCATCGTTTGAAATAATTCACTGTATCAGATTATGCAAAAAAAGAACATCCTTTTTGTCATCAGTTTCCATCTTCCAGTTGTTATTATTATCATCATCTGCCCCTCCTTATCCACACATATTTAAAACTTTCATAGGATTTTAGTCTTATAAATTCAATTTGGGTAAAGATAAAAAAATACCAAACTTTATGAGTCTTAAGAACAATTGGCAAAGTATACATGGTAATCACACAGTTAATAGGTTCAATTATTATTATTACATTTATCATCAGAGATTTACTTTCTTAACAATTTTTATTATTTCTGAAGCCCTACTAGGTGACCTTCCTGTTCTAATTTATCTGCGTGAGCAGAGATGTATCTCCATACAATATCAGCTTTGTCAGACTGAAAATCCCAAGGGGCAACAAGTACAAGATCATTATCTCTAATCCACATTCTGCGTTTAATCTTCCCACGAATACGACATGTCCTTACCCTACCATCAGTACACTTGACAATGATGTTATCCCCTCCAACAAGTTT
>DATFPS010000166.1:0-29274 GCA_035264705.1 Nitrososphaeraceae archaeon
CTTCATGATTGTCGAAGGAGTAGGAGGAATTATGGTGCCATTGACAAGGAAAGCATATGTTGCTGACCTCGCAAGAGCTTTGAACTTGCCAACTATCATTGTCGCTACATCTAGATTAGGCACAATAAATCATACGCTTCTTACTATAAAAACTTGCAGAGAATATGGTTTGAGTATACAGGGCATTATACTCAATGGAATGCCACAGAGACCTGGGATCGTAGAGAAGAACTTGGTGTCAGTGATTCAGGAATTGAGCGATGTATGTGTTCTGTGTGTAATACCTAGACTTCAGAATCTAACGTACAAAACTATTGGAACATTGATTAAAAAAAGCGTAAATATAGATATAATATTAGGAAGGTAAAAACGTAAAACTCCTATCTCCGGCATCTTTCAAAAAGAAATGTATATCTAATAAGATGTCTGAGAAATTATACAATTTCTCTCCTTGATATAAAGTGTAATTTCTGTATTTTTGTCCTAATGGGTTGACAGATATAATCCAGATATTGTTCTTATAAGGTTGTAGAACATCTACCTGTTTCATTCTGTTCAATTCATTTTTATTTTTTATCACCTGAATAATAAGCGATCTATGAGGATACTTCTTTAAATTTCGTAGATTAGGTATTACAAGGTCAAGCATAGTAAAATTATTAATTTTTATTTTTCTTTCAGAAGGAAGCGTGCAAATAGTAAGAAAGAAGTGTAGTAATGATTCACATAATATGCCTAAAGTTTCCTCGTCAGGGAATGAACGTAATTTGGATATTGATTTTTGCATCACCACGTCTATGTACATTTTCGATAATCCAATGTTTGAGGTGAGATCGATTTGAATTTTCTCTTTCCCTATTTCTTCTATTACTGAGTAAAGAAGAGAATTTACCTCCACGTAAGACTGTTATAATGCAGGTTTATTAAATCTGAGTAGATTGATACAGAGAAGGCAAGTAATGCTGTAGGTTATTATTTTATTATTATTAATATTGGTAACCATGTGTGTCGTAATGATAAGGTTGTCATATCATACAGTAATTCTTGTTGGAGGCGATGCACATGAATTGATATGATACATACTGCAGGGCTTATTAATGTTATGACAATTATAAAAAATAGGATACTTTTTATAGAAATTAGCTGATCTGGGAGTAATGAAGGCTGTTATTTTGGCTGGCGGTTTTGGGAAACGGCTTAAACCTTTAACAGATGAGAGACCAAAGCCAATGATTGAAGTTCTAAATGTACCTATCATAGAATGGCAAATAAAATGGTTCAAGAAGTATGGTATCGATGAAATTATAATATGCGTAGGACATCTCAAGGAACTCATCATCAATTATATCGGCAGCGGTAGGAGACTTGGAGTTAAGGTTGGGTATGCTGTGGAGGAGAAGCCGTTAGGAACGGGAGGAGCATTAAAAAATTCAGAAAGTCTTTTGGACTCTAATTCGGAGAAAGGGTTCTTTTTGATAAATGGCGATATAATAACAAATTTAGATCCAACAAGACTAAATAACGGACAATCCGCTGCTTTGGCACTAGTTCCTTTAAGAAGTCCTTTTGGAATAGTAGAATTAGACAAGAATTCATATGTTTTGGGATTTGTAGAGAAGCCGCAGATCAAAGACAGGTGGATTAATGCAGGTGTATATTATTTCACAAAGGATGTATTCAAGTATTTACCTGAAAATGGCAACATTGAAGTCACAGCATTGCCTGTTATGGCAAAAGAAAACAAATTAAAAGCAGTAACATATGAGAACTCCGTCTGGCGTTCGATCGACTCGCATAAGGATATCGAGGAGGCAGCAAAAGAGATACAGGTCGTTGATATGTAACATGGTAGGTTATAGGATAGCCTATAACCTCGGTACTTTGCTTTCTATGGATGATGTTCTTTTATGCTCTACATTAGCTGACAAGAAATACAATGTAGATTCAATTTGGGTTCCAGAATCATGGGGCCGAGAGGCTTTTGCCTCGTTAGGCGCGTTAAGTCAGAAAACAAAAAAGGTAAAATTGGGCAGTTCGATTATTAGCATATACGCTAGAACACCTGCAACAGTAGCAATGGCTGCTACTACATTAGACCTTCTTTCAAACAACAGGACAATCATAGGTCTTGGGGCGAGTACACCTGCCATAGTCGAAAATTGGCATGGATTGAAATTCGAACAACCTCTTGCAAGAATGCGGGAATACATAGAATGCTTAAAGCTGATGGTAAAAGCAGATGAAGTAAATTACAAAGGCAAGTTTTTCACTATAAAGAATTTCAAGTTACTTTACAAACCACCAAGACAGAAGATACCGATCTTCATAGCAGCAATTAATAAAAACATGATATCCTTGGCAACAGAATTAGCAGATGGCATCCTACTTTATCTTCGGCCCATAGATGAATTGAAAGAAACGGTTTCAGCTATAAAATCAAATACAAATCGACATAATAAAGAATTTGAAATTGCATGCGTATTTATAGCTGCCATTTCAAATACGCAACCACAAAAGGCACGGGAACGGGCTGCCAAAACACTTGCTTTTTATATATCCGTAGGAAGATATTATAACAAATTCTTGTCAGAGAATGGATTTAGTGATCAGGTAAATCATATTACCACTAGGTATACATCAGAGGGATTAGATGCAGCAGCCAAAAATGTATCTGATAAAATGTTAGATTCGTTAACTATCTCAGGGACTTGTGAAGATTGTATTAAGTCATTAGAGCGGTTTGTATCATGTGGGATAACTCTGCCAATCATTCAGATCAATCCAGTCGGTGATGCAGAAAGTTCAATTAGGACTATGCTCTCAACATTCTGACGTGCGTAAAGTAGCCATAATCTCTTCTCAAAGCAATAAATTCACAAAAGATTCAAACTTATCAATATTCGAATTAGCATGTCAGCCATGTATAGATATTTTGAAAGACAGCGCTATCTATAAAGAGGACATAGATGGTGTAATTCTTTCAAGCTGCTGTATCGACCAATATAGTTCAAGTATAATATGCGAGTACCTAGGTATAAAGCCAAAAATTTCATACCGTATGGATAACCTTTGCAATTCTGGAACAAACGCAGTGGTTTCAGCCTTTTGTTCTATATCATCAGGCCTCTGTGATTCTGTTTTGGTTATCGGAGCAGAAAAAGCTGATAGTCCTGGAAACAGACTAACATGGGATATAACACGTGGAGCATTCACATTTCCGGTACAGTGGGCTGCTCTATTTGCGAAAGCCCATATGCGTCGTTATGGAACCACTGAAGAGCAACTGGCAATGGTATCTGTAAAAAATCACATCAACGCTGAAAAAAATCCAAATGCATTATTTAACAAAGCGGTGACCCTAGAAGATGTAATGCACTCCAGAAGTATAGTAGCCCCCCTGAAGCTATTGGATTGCTCAGTTTCATGTGAGGGATCTTCAGCGATATTGCTATTAGCAGAAGATAAAGCCAAGCAGTTAATAGAAACTCCTGTTTGGATAAAAGGAATAGGACAGCAAACAAATTCTGCAAGTTTCAGTAAAATGACTGAGGATCTATGTGGAATAGGTACTGCGAAAATAGCCGCCAGAGAAGCGTATGATATGGCTGAAGTTACTCCAAGCCAGGTTGATGTTGTAGAACTACATGATGCTTTTACCATTCTAGAAATATTAGGATATGAGGACCTAGGTTTTGTTCCTAAGGGAAAAGGCGGAACATTTGTTAACCAACAAGAAATTGCAATTAATCCTCGTGGAGGACTACTTGGCTGTGGTCATCCAGTCGGTGCAACCGGTGTGGCCCAAACTGCTGAAATAGTCGCACAACTTTCAGGAAGAGCAGATAAAAGACAAGTCCATGGATGTGATATAGGTTTAGTTCACAATCTAGCCGCGGCTGGAACATCTTCAACCGTCATCGTACTAAGTGTCTGATAAAATTGAAAGATTTCATAGATTATCTTGCCAAAGGTCAATTTAGAATAACTTTCTGCAATTCATGTAGCAGGAAAGTGTGGCCTCCTTCCTATTTTTGTTCTAACTGTTTTGCAAAAACAGAGCTAAAAAAGTTTGAAACAGTGGGAACTTTACTTGAATTCACAACATCGCATGTTAATAACAGTCGAGGCACATTTGGTGTTGTAGATTTGGCAGGCATTAGAATTGTTGGGGCAATCTCTGGCGAATTATTACGCGAAGGAATTGAGGTAAGAATGACGAGTTGCGGGATTACTCAAGATGGTTCTGTATATTATGATTTTGAACCATCATCTGACAGAAGAGAATGAGAGCTAGATGGCTTCATTAATATACTATAATAAGTGAGTTAGATAAGCGTATGAGCTATGACAGATTTGTTGATGATCGGCTTCTCACTAGCAGGGATGCATTAAACAAAGTTCAAATAAAAATCAAACTTGTCGATATAGACGAAAACGCAAGAGATCACTCACAGAGGTATGGTCAAAGAGTACTAATTAAGAAGATTTTACTTTCAATAAAACACACAGATACAGAACAATTTGAAGAGAAGGAGCTAGATATAGAAGAACTCGAATCACGCATGAGAAAAGAAAGACTGTTTACATCTTCTAATAGATGGATTTTTCCAAGTGAAATAAAGAATGGTTATGTAGTGGCAAATAAACATCTTGATTTGCTCGCTGATGCAATTTCGTTGGATGTAATAGCATTCTAATAAAGTATTTTCCAGCATTCATAGATTCACTTATACTCGTAAAGTTCGGACGTTCATCTCATTTTGAGAATTGTTATCTTATCAAATTACAACGCAGTCCATAATAGTGGGATAAGATTTTTCTTTATTTTAGTTCTAGAAAGCGTGTAATGACCATATGATTTAAGAGCGCCGCTGATCAGACTCGAACTGATGACCCACTGGTTAACAGCCAGATAAGCTCCGTAGTAGAATAATGTCTACGAATTTGCTCTACCATGCTGAGCTACAGCGGCGCAATATAAAGCAAAATCAAGCACAAAATAAATGTTTACTTCCATTACTAACACTTAATTAGCAACGTACATACTGCAGGACTTATTTTATGTCCTTTAAAATTTTTTGTAACAATTAAATATTAAGAATGAACGCCAAACTAAAAGGTTTCCCTTTTATTAACTTGCTTACTTAAATCCTTCCTCGCGTCCATAAATATACAAACCATCGAGAAATACTCTCTGATCTTTATTTTTTACCTTAGTGGAGGACTCGAGATTTGCCGCTGTCTGCGAGACATCTTCTAGACTAGGTCCTTCGACTAAGACATCTTCTGCTAGGACTTTGACCTTTGTATCTTCGCCAATAATTTTAGAAATTCTAGGCGATCTCTCTCCAAAAAAGTTTTCAACATGAATTTCTTTTCCCTTAACCTTGACTGATATCGGGAAATGAGCAAACACAATCTTTAACTTGTATGTGAACCCTTCTTCTACTCCCCTAATCATATTATTGATGATACTTCTCGCAGTGTTTCTAATAGCAAGGTCTTTCTTTCTCTTGCCATAGGGTTTTATGTATATTTTCTTATCTTCTATTTCTATATATGCCGGCAACTTCGTAAAATCCTTTCTGATTGTGCCATTTCTTCCTTTTATTATTAAGATGTCCTTATCTTTACTGGCATTAACTCTGTCTGGTATCTCAACGTTACCATCAATTCCTGCATCAGTAAACGTAACCAACTAGAACTCCTCCTATACCTTGGTTTTGTGCCTCATGATGTGACATCATTCCGTTGCTTGTTGATACAAGTAAAATGCCCATACTGTATGCTGGAAGATATTGTCTCTCCCAAACCAAATATGAGTTGTTTTTTACACTAAAACGCGGTGTTATTATTCCACACTTATTGATCTTGGCTAACAATTGAATTCTGAATTTACCAGCTCTCTCATCGTCTATCTGTTCAAATTCACCAATATAGCGATGTTTTTGCATTGTACGAAGGATTTCGCTCGCAAATCTTGATGCTGGCATTACAATACATTCTTTTTTTCTTCGAGTCTCATTGTTATAGAGAGTCGTGAACAGATTTGATAAAACATTTAATGCTGGCATTTTCTATAATATTACCTCGTTAATCATATTTATTAAAACCTAAACTCACAGCAACGTCTCTAAAGCACTGTCTACATAGCATTAGGTTATACTTTTGAATAAGGCCAGTGTAATTTCCACATCTTTTACACCAACGTGTTCCTTTACCATGAGCGAGCTGTTTTCTTCCCGTTTGTGCATACTCTCGTGGTTTCGGCATTACACTATTTCAACTCCATATTGTTGTTGGAAAAATTTCATCGCTTCATCTCTAGTAATTCTATGTGCCTTACCTATTTTTTGACTATGTCTTTTTTTTGCTATTCTATAACCTGGTCGCATTAAAGATAAACTTACATCCATACCGAAAATTCCGATCTCAGGATTATATTTCGTTCCTGGGATGTCTATATGTTCATGGATTCCAACAGAAATATTTCCATAGTTGTCAAAAGATGACATTTTCAAAGCATTCCCTTTAGCAGATATTATACGTTTTAGAAATTCAATAGCCTGTTCTCTACGAAGTGTTACCATTGCACCTATAGGTTCGCCCTTATGTATACCGAAGTCTCTGACAGTTTCTCTAGCTCCGCGCACACTAGGCTGCTGCCCAGTTAACTCATGTAAAGCACGTTTAGCCTTTTCTATCGGTTCACCAGATTTTCCAACACCTATATTAATTACCACCTTACTTATACTGATTTTTCTCATAGGGTGGAAATCTTTTATTTGTTGTTCTTGACTCATTGATTAACTCACCTTAATTACTGGCCTTTCGTCACCAATTGCCATTACTAATTGTACTGGTAGCTCTACTGACCTATCTGTGAATGATATCAATGCCCTTTTGGGCAGAGAGAATATTGCGTCTCTAATATCGTCAACTTTTCCAATTCCTCCTGCATTCTCACCACTTGTCACTAATACCATGCATCCTTTTGCAAATTTAATATGGCTGTTAATTATAGTATCAGGAATTTGTATCAGGCAACTATCTCCAACCATTAATTTTTGATCGCTAATTAGCGTTTTTCCATCATGAAAACCATATTGAATTTTCTTTCCTTTTATCGTTACTTTACCTGTAACTTTTACTAATTTTTGCGTTTTATCGTCATCACTAATACTAAGCGGCACTAACAATTCAGAATTCTTTGGAACAAAGCGGTACAATTGGCCTGTCGGAACAAGCTCTACCACATCCATCAAACCTATTGCAAAGTTGATATCATTTATAATAATTCCATCAACTTTCACTTTTCCTCCGTTAACAATTCGTTCTGCTTCATGCATTGTACTTGCCACTTTTAATACATCTCTAAGAACGATTCCCAATGGATATGCTCTATCTTTTGAATGAGGTCCGGGTTTCACCCGTAGTACGAATCGACTATCTTTTCTCTTGATGTCCCAGAATGCTGGAGCCATCTGCCGCTTCATTCGAGTATCCCCTCCTTTCTTGGCCATTTTTCATCCTTGATCCTTTTTGTCGCTCGTTCTATTTCTTGATAATACTTTTCTCAACTTTTTATTTTTCACATTTACATTTTGTGAATTTGTGTCACCATGCAGCCTGTTCTCTCTCTTCTTATCGTCTAGGTTTAGTCCTATTATCTTAACATTAGACGCATGTATCTGGACTTTTACGTTACCACCGCGAACTTTTTCCCGTTGTATTCCTTCAATTGCTAATGTTCCTCTCTGAGTATTGACTTTTTCTATTTTACCTTCAATTCCGTTGTATTCGCCTCTCATAACTCTGACGTTATCTCCCTTTATTACCCGTATGCTTCTCCTTCCATGTTCTTCACGTAAATTATCGGCTAATGTAGAGTGGATCATAGCATCTCTGACGTGTTTTGGAGTGCGTAACATTTTTGAATTTATATTCGCCATCTTCTTATCAGACTCCTAAATTATGAATGATGCAAGATTGGCAATTCTTGGCCATTTCTCTGCTGCTTCTGCAGCTACTGGTCCTTTTATATCAGTTCCTTTAATCTCTCCCTCTGGGGTAACAAGAACTGCTGCATTGTCTTCAAAAGTTACGCGTATCCCATTCAACCGTCTGATCGGGTATTTTTGCCTTACAATTACTGCTCCGAAGATTTGCTTTCGAAGTTCGGAGGGTCCCTTCTTCACCGTCACTGTAACAAAGTCTCCCACAGCAGCTGCAGGTAATCTAGAATGCCTTCCTTTGTATCGTGTAACTTGTGCAATTCGAAGTACCTTTGCACCAGTATTGTCGACACAAGCTAACTCAGCGGTTATTGGTAAAGCTTTAGTGATATAGGGACGAAACTCTGCTACTCCTTTTGCTGAAACAGCCCTTGTTTTAGCTGCCATTCTTATTGCTCACCTCAATTACAACAAAGGAAACTGTTTTTGATAGATGCCTGCATTCAGCAATTAATACTTCTTCACCCTCTTCGGCATCAATACACTCTGGCAAGTATGCATGCATTTTTGACATACTTCTTTCATATCTCTTGTATTTTGAAACTGGACGAGGATATTCTCTTGCTACTACTACCATCTTCTTAGCTTTAGAGCTAAGTATTGTTCCTGTAAATAATTTTCCTCTCACTGGTAAAGTACCATGAAAGGGGCACAATTTGTCATCGCATGACTTTCTAGGAGCAGTAACTGAGATTCCAATGTTTCTAACCATATTTTTTCAACTCAAATATTTGGGATACGCGATCCTCAGGTCTTTCAATCAATGAGAAACCATTTATAAAGCAATCGCCACCCAATAGTAAAATTCTCGCTTTTTTAATTATTGTCTTTGGTACTCCCTTGATTCCAAAAATAGTTTTAAGTAAAATCATATTCTTTGTTTCAAATACTATTTTGCCGTACAACTTAGAAGGTGTAAGATTATCTTTCTTAGTTATTTCCACATCTAGTCCAATTAATTCATGGGCTAAAATGTTTTCTGCGCTAATCATGTCTATTCTCCTTTCCTTCATTTAGCAGCGTCATTATACGAGCGATGTCCCTGCGCACCCATCGTATATCTCCGGTTCGTTTTTTGAGAGTTCCTTTTGCACCTTCGGATCTAAGTTTAGCAAGATCAGCCTTTAAGTCAGATAATTTATCCGATAAGTCACTATCGTTCATCTCACGGAGAGTTTTTAATTTAACTCTGGCCATTTGTATTCCCGCTATTCACTACTGCTTCCTGATCTTGTGTTGAAGAAGCCATTGCTGTTGGAGCGTCGATTGTATGTTTTGACAGTGATGAATCAGCAGGAATTGGCTCCGGGGATTCTATGTCTTTTTGTTTAGTATTTGTTGACATATCAGATAATTCGAATTCTTGTGGGACTTCATTTTTTAGTGCAATTCTCAACTGTATTCCCATTAGTCCCATTTTTGTTAAGACATGACTAACTCCAACCTTCACAACCCTCTCAGCAACATCTCCACTCTTTGGAATTATGCCTGCAGAGTGTTTTTCAAAATGAGCGCGCTCGCTCCTTAGTTTACCTGCCACCGATACCTCTACCCCTAAGGCACCAGAATTCATAATGGTGTTAATAGTCCAAAGGGAGGCTCGTCTGAAAGCAGTACCCCGCTCAATTAATTGAGCAATTCTGTTGCTCATTATTTTTGGGTTCAGTTCAGGAACGGGTACTTCTAAAACAGAAATCTGAGGATTTGTCAAGCCAAAATTCTGTTCAAGTCTGGCGGTTAGATCCTTAATACCCGTGCCTTTTCTACCAATCACTAGACCAGGCCTTGTAACATAAAGTGTTAGTCTAGTTCCGATTGGAGTCTTTTGTACATCTACTCCACCAAACCCTGCATCTTTTAAGCTTTCAGCAAGATATTCATTGAGTTCCATATTTCTATAATTATTTTTCATTACATTCTTTACAGCGCTCATTATATCGACCTACCCTCCTGCGCGACTAATTCAACATGAATCAAATTGTCAAACTTTGGGCTTGCTCTTCCCATGGCACGGGGTGTAAACCGTTCAAGTCTTGTTCCTTTATGAACGACTGCACTAATAATCCTTAGTCTATCTAGGTCCATACCCTTATACTCCGCATTTGTTTCTAAATTATCAAGAAGTTTTAAAAATTCTTTTGCTGCTTTTTGTGGGAACCTACCTGCGAAAAAACCATCACGAACATTTGAACGATGCGCGACTTCATTGTTATATCTTCTATATGGAACTGCAACTTTTTTTGCAATAACATCATTCAAAAAATCTCTTGCCTTTTCGATTGACATTCCCTTTATTGCAACAGCAACTTCACGTGAATGCTTATGAGAAATATCTTTTTCTCTGATTGCAGCTCTTACATGTTTTGTTTTATCAAAATCTTGAAAGGCATAGGAGTAATTTGGCATAATTCTATCACTTTAGTGGAACATACAAACTGGATCTCGATGATCCTACACCAGGACTTCCATGCTGGACTCTTTTATTTGTGATGGCGTATTCACCTAGATAATGTCCTGTCATCTCTGGCCTTATATGAACAGAAGTAAATTCCTTCCCATTATATACGCTGATAGAAAGACCAATCATATCAGGAAGGATTATCATGTCTCTAACATGAGTTTTTAATTGACTTTTAAGCTTACCTTCTCGAAGGAGTTTTATTTCCTCACGCAATTTACGTTTTCCATCATCCATATACTTACCAACTCTCTTGTCTAGAGACCTACGCTGCCTAGAATTCAATAGCGGTAAAAGAGATTCCACGGATAATAATTGTAATTGCTCAGGCGAGTAACCCCTGAATTTAAATTCACGCACCAATTATATCAATTACACCATCACATAATACTACTTTTAAATCTAACGAGAAGTAATGACAGCCTTTCTTATACCAGACCCATCTTCGTTGCAAGATCTCGAGCACCCTCACGAGCCTTAATTTTTATAAACGCCTTTTTGCCTTGTATTGTTCTAACAGTATTCACTTCACTTGCTTCCGATTCATACAAAATTTGTAACGCTTTTACTATTTGATTTTTGTTGGCTTTTTCCGTTACTATAAAAGTTAATTTATTCTCCTTTTCGATCAAGTTGAATGTTTTTTCTGTAATATAGGGTTTAATGATAATTGAGCTCGCTTTCTCTACGGTCATAGATCGGTCTTCTTGTTTGGTATTCATTTGCCTATCATCATCTCCATAACTTTGAGAATCGGTGCTTTAACATCTTTTAATTTTTCAATGGCGTTCTGAGAATATATTGTCAATCTGATTGGTTTTGCGCCTGGCGCAAGATCTAAGACGCTCAATCTTTGTACGGATTTAACTTCAACTCCTGGAATTGACCCAGAGAGCCTTCCTAAATTCTCATCATTTTCAACAACTATCAAGGCACTAATCCCTGACCGAGCCCTTCTGCCTCTTCTTCTTGAAGTACCCGTGCGGGCTTTATGTGATGATTGTGCTCTAGTCAAGTCCTCTTCTAATCCTAAATCTACAAGGATCTTTCGCAAATCTTTTGTCTTTGAAATAGATTCTATATCATTAGAAACAACAATCGGAAATTGCGAAAGTTTACCAATTTTGTGGCCCCGCTTGATAATCAGATCTTTTTGACCTGTCGCTGCAATAGCAGAACAGAGACCTAGTTGCTTTTCTTTTTTATTAATTTTCTTGTAAATCTTCTTCCAAGATTCAGGAGGATGTGCGACCCTACCATGCCGGACGCCTGCAACTCCTGCAGCCTGTCCTGCTCTCGGAAAGCCTTCGCCGCGGGCTCTTGCAAGTCTTGCAATACCGAGGCCTGTATTACGTGATTCTGCACTTACTATCTCGCCTGCAGCAGGATAACGACCTTGTCTTTGATATGTATGAGATAGCAAATTTACGTATACTTTGTGAATTACTTCAGGTCTATAGGGTGTTTCAAATATTTCAGGTAACGCTATACTATTAGATTCTCTGCCGTCCATTTCCAAAATTGTGTTTGATTTCAATGTGCAACAACCTCAACAATTTTCGGTTCTATTACTTTTTTCTGAGCATTACGTATAGGATGTCGCATTTTAATAAGCCTCTTGGGCACACCGGGAATGGACCCTCTTACTACCATATATTCACCTTTAACTATTCCAAAATGCTTGAAACCGCCAGGTGGGTTTATTGAATTTTCTCCGTCTTTATCAGTATTAGATAACATCAAGATTCGTTTGTTATATTCTGTTCGTTGATGAAATCCTCTCTGTCCCTGTCTTGCAACAGTATACATTACTACTGCAGGGGATATAGGTCCTAATGTTCCTACCGCACGGACACTCTTTCTTGATTTATGCTGTTTTCGCTTTACACCAAACCTTGTAACCGGGCCTTCTATACCTTTTCCTCTCGTAATTCCAAAGACATCAATATATTGCCCCGCTTGGAAAACGTCGCTAGCATGAATGTCCTTGCCTAAAAGACTCTTTAAATAGTCATATTGCGCTTGAACATTGTTACCAGAAACAGCTATTTCAAATACAAATGGTTTCTTCTGAGACATATTTATTTTTCTTGGAGTAACTGCAACTACTGCCATTATAGAATTTGCTTTCTCTAGAAGAGATCGAGATTTAGCTATTGCCTCTTCATTATAGTTTGCATCAAATTTGCGCGAAAGCTCCTTTGGTAGATCTTTTGCATATACGTCAAATACTGCATGTTTTCCGTAGGCATTTAGACTATAACCACGAATGCCAATCACTTTTATTGGTGGAGTAACAATAACTGTTGAAACATTCAGAAGTTGTTTTCCAAAATTTGGGGTTCTTTCACGATCATCAATAGTTAAGATATGTAATCCTCCTGCTTTAAAACCTGCAAAGCCTAACAAAGATGTCTTTTCCATTGAAGACTCTGGCCATGTTCTTACGCGAGCCTCCAAACTCTTGGCTCTGGCTCTTGGTCTAAATGCAATGCTACCTCGCCGAGGCGCGCTATATTTACGATGACCCATAGATAAACTAACACCTCAAAATCCCTTTAATAAATTTATAACCAAAATTTCGATTAGACTAGAGATTCTGTTCTATGAGTTAAGTATCTCCATAAATGGTATCGCAAAATGAAGACTTGAAAGTAGCCAATTTATGATTATGACATACATAAGCTCGCAATTATGTTTTTGAATGTAAAATAGTCATTATGAAAACATCGTATTTTCTATCTTTTAAGTATATACTGCATTGTTCTCCCGTTACAATGCTTTTACCTTATCTGAGGAATCAAAATGATGATGATGTTTTATATTTTCAAGAATTTGCAGGCTTCAGACATACACATCCCACTGCGTCTGTAGCAAATATAAGCCGCATTTTTTCCATAACTTCTAACTAATGACTGTATAATAAACTAGTCTGTTACAACCATATTTCTTTATATAGAAACGAATACCAAGAAGAATTACTTTATCTGTTAGCTCAACAGCAAAACCCGTCATAACACCATAGATACATATATACTCATTACTTAATTTACTGAGTTTGATCTTTTATGAAGATACTTCCACTCTCTTTGAAAAGGCATCGTCTTTTTAGCTTTTATCGCTAAATCCTGTATCAAATAGAAACACAATTTCTCATTAAAGCAATAGAAGGGTTTTGAGATACTACTTTCGAAGAGATGCCACGAAAAGTATATTGAAATGCACAATAAATATAGACTTGGAAGAATTTCTTCTGCTTTCTTTTGATCTGATGATTAGAAAGAAAAGTGGAGAGCATCTTAAGTTATAAATTATTGTGATTGACTATAGCTGCCCTTAATGAACATTATCATAGTTATTATGTATTCGTTCACCTATTCAATCACAAGATGGAATATACTTCCTTACTATTCGAGGATTTTATTATATATATAATTGATCTATAACTCTGAGTATGACTAGTTTTCGAATTTCCGTTTCTGTTATTGGTAACACTCTGGTTAGATAAGCTCTTTGGCAAATAACTCTATATTAATCTATTATAACTCCAAAAAAAGAGTGCCTGAACAAGTTCCGAACATGGTATCTATTATTCATGAACTTATGTTATTATGTGGCTACACTAAAACTACCAGAACTTATAATTTTGTTTTTTTTGCTTTCTTCACATTTTTGTGCGCTAATTCATTAGCTTTGTTATATATATCTGTCATTCAATGTGTTCTACTGGTTTTACTTGCATATTTTTCATTTCCCTATGGAATTAACAAGATCATAACTTTAATCATCGTCAAAAACTTTTGGGTAAAGTCTTTATGCATTGTATATCTCTTCTGTTAATTCTTCTCCCTAAAGGTGAATTATAAATAATGCCGTTTATTCAGTATACAGTATCTCTATCTGACAGTATTTATAATGTTACCCCATAATCAATAGATCTTTGAAAGCAATGAAAATGTTCAGTTATTTGGTCAGAACATGATTTAATATGGCTAAAGTTCCATATAAAGCCTCTTCTAACCTAACTGTTGCTGTTCCTTGAAAAGGAAACATATTTACCACAAAGTCATAGTAACTGATGTTAGATCCTTCATTTGTCAATATTTCGTCAACTCCTTTTTTTGGAGATCCAAAAACCACTAATAGGTTCCTGTTATATTCCATTCGCTCCAGAAGTTTGTCTTCTTTCATTTTGAAAAATTCACCTTGCCTATAAGTAATAAGGATTTCTGTGTTTTGAGCTGTGTTCAAGAGCTTAGCAAGATTTGAAATAACTTTTACATTATAGCCCCAATAAGTTTTGCCAAATTGTTCTTCCGTCGCTTCTCTAGTCTGTAAGTTCGGATATGGCGATGTAAACAATACATTAACTTTTTTTCCTTTGAAACCTGATCCTCCGAAAGGGACGAGTGAACCTAGACCTACATCAACATATGATTTTCCCTTGTCTTTAACTATTACACCAACCCGGACATCTCCAATTTTGATATTCTTAATATCTTCTCGATCCTTGTGATGAGGTGACTTTATTGGATGAAGAATTCCTGCATATTCCAATATTTCCATTCGAGGATACAAAAGTTTCCTCAGATATTGAGGTGTGTCGAGATAACCTAAGATCGTCTTTAATAAATTAAGATCATTTTTTTCATCTTTGAATGACATATCGTGGTAAATGTATATTGTTTTAACCCTGAAGATTGAACAGGCCCTTGCGATTTGAGAGATCTTGATGCTTTTGTCACGCTTTGTCTGTTCATCCAACAGAGAAGAGTCAGGAATTGCAATGTACAGATTATATGACTTTGTCATCATTCTGTTCTTTTACCAAGTCTTTGATCTTGTCATCAAGGGATGCGTTTGCTCCGAAATTGATTTGACGTACTATGCCATTTTTGTCTATTAATATGGAGGATGGGGTACCGCGTAAGCCATATTCTTCGAATGTTTCGGCTGAATATTGTTTACCTTCAAGGTATTGTCTCACTCTATTAATTAGAAGTAATTTATCTGAATCAGAATAAGACCCAAAATCAGTAACATTCCTTTCAATAAAATCCATGACTGTTCCTTCAGTTAAAACATTAGATTCTTTTTTTAGAGAATCCATTGCTATAGGAAATGGTATCTTGTAAGGTAATTTGTTTCCTTCAATAAGTTGACCATATTGGCTGAGTGCATTTCGTGTTTCTCCAATTACTTCTCCGGTCAAAAGCAACAACTTTAAATTGTCAAGTGTATTTTTATCAAAATCTTCGAATGCGGTTGCAATACCAAGTACAGTGACGTTTCTGTTGTTATACTTTCTATAAATCTCTATTGCATCTGGTATGCCATATATAAAACAACCAGGACAATTTACCTGGAATATTTCAACCAGAATCACATTATTAATCTCTTTGTCAATATTGGTTGGCTTGCCCTGAACCCATTCCGATACCTTTAGATTTGGTGCTTTATTGCCAATCCTGACAACCATAAATAAAAAAAATGGCTAATCATTATTTAAACCAATGCTACACAGATATTTTCTTAAAATTCAAGGAAAAATTATGGAGATGTTCTTTTATCTGCTCCTTCTTTAACGATTGATGCATACCTGTCTATTTCATCTTCTTCTACCTTTCGCATTATTTTAGTATTATTATCGATAATCGCCATTTTCACGTGCCTTGTGCCAGTTTTATCTTCACTTACAAGATATATTGACTCTATTGCTAGTGCACCAGCCTCTTCCATGGCTATATTATTTTTATAACCCTTCTCTAAGAATTCAGTGACCTGATCGCTTCCTGCACCTATAGCCACGGCGTCATATCCTATGTAAGTACCGCTTGGATCAGTTAGATAAAGAGAGGCTCCATTTTTATCAACACCTGCAAGAATCAAGGCAACACCAAAGGGTCTAACACCTGCGTATTGAGTAAATTGCTGAGCCATATCTGCGATATTTTTTGCTACTCCCTCCACATCTACTGGCTCATCATAGATTAGTCGATTACTCTGTGCAAAAAATCTTGCATGGTCAACCTGTGTTCTAGCATCAGGAATATATCCTGCTGCGGCGACTCCAATATGATCATCGACTTGGAAAATTTTTTGTGTAACATTTGATATCTGCAACTTTCTAGCTTTTTCTTCAACTGCTAGAATAACGCCATCTCTACTTTTTATTCCAATAGCTAATGTCCCTCTTCTGACGGTTTCAATGGCATATTCAACCTGATACAATCTCCCGTCAGGTGAGATAACAGTAATAGCTCGGTCATATCCTGCTGCTGCTGGTAACAATTCATTTTTAACTACTTTGTAATGTTTAATTTAAATTTACCTTATGGTTTTTTTGCCGATAGGTTTAATTCTAGCAACCAAGGGATAGCCAATTGCTGTGGTCGAGGACGAAGTTATTTTCTACGGACATCCAAATGTCCAATCTCTCCACCCTCGCGCTTTAGAAGTTACAAAGAATACGGAACTCACACTAAGAGGAGACTGTATAATCGGCGTAGGGGCAAATAAAGCTTGTAAAGATTTAGATCCAGCGTTGCAAAGGCTATTGAAGAATGACAATTCGGTTGTAAGACTTTCAATAATTGCAGGTAATCGATCGTGTAGACTTAATGGATTCGGAAGCAGTAGACTTCTGCTATTTAACTCTCAAGACATAGTAGTTAGAAAAACCAATTATGCTTGTTCAAGAACATTATGTCTGAATACCGATAAAGCTTCTTTAGATATACCTAGAGAAATAGTAGGATTGTTACAGAATCCTGAGACAAGGGCTATTTTAAATATAGTTATTGAATAATATCATATAGATTATATATTAATTATGTCCGCAGTATTAAAAGCAATTCGAATAATCCTTGACGTTTATAGTCTAAATAACCTTAAATGATACTTTACATCTTGACATGTTAGTGTAAGGTAGAGTGTTTCAGTACATATGCAGTTTTAAAAGCCGTTGCACTTCATGACTATTGTTCTTGCTACATATTACAATTTTTTCCCGCTAATTTTTTCATAAGCATAAATATATCTTTTGCTTAACTCTATTGCAATTTCTTTTGGGATTAGAGGAGGAGGAGGTTTTTCTCCTTTTTTTGAATATTCAGCTATGGTTTCTTTGAAACCAATTTTCACAAGCCAATCTCGTAACAATTGCTTATCATAGCTTTCTTGGCTTTTTCCAGGAGTATAATCGCATCTTAGCCAAAGTCGATATTCGTCAGGCCCAAGAGAATCGCCTAACAAGATTTCCCCAGTTCTTAGATCTCGGCCGAATTCGAATTTAACATCCGCGATAATAAATCCAGTCTTTTCAACAATTGAGCTCATTCTTTTATACAACACAAGGGAGGTTTCTTTTACATATTCATAATCTTCTGTTGACAATAGACCAGAAGATACTATCTCTTGTTTTGTTGTAGGAATGTCATGTTCTTCAGATTTTGTTGTCGGATCAAATATAGGCTCGGGTAATTTTGCAGCCTTTATTGGCACAAAAGAAGTTGAAAGAAGATCGTGTGCAATCCCATTATGATATCGTTCTTCCAAAGTTCCGTAAAAGTAGCCGCGTACTACACACTCTAAAGGGATCATTTTCATTCTTTTAACCTCCATCTTGTCACTATTGTGAAGTCCAACCATATGATTTTTTGTAGAGAGAGAGTCGAACCAGAATTTTGCAAATCTACAAAGAACTTCACCTTTTCTCGGGATAGAATTAACCATCTTTATATCAAACGCAGATACACGATCAGAAAAATGAAATAAAATATTGCCATTATCCAGTATGTACAAATCTTTTACCTTACCTTTACGAAACATCCTCATTTAAATTTCCTAATTGGCTGTCAAATAAAATGTCATCGTTGAAATTCTTTTTCTCTATGTAAAGATAATTTCTGACATCCTTCAAATCCTCAATTTAAGGTCATGGTGGGATTCGAACCCACGACCTAAGGTTTACAAAACCTTCGCTCTTACCATGCTGAGCTACATGACCACAAAATTAAGAGAAATCTTTGTCCAGCGTAATTAATACTTTCGGCATAATCATGATATTAGTCCTCACAGGTCAGTTTAAATGGTTTAAAATGATAATTGAAAAGAGATAAATATGTTTGAAGAAGAATTACCCTATTGTAAATTTATTGTTTTAGTTACAATAGAAAATAAAGAATTTGTCAATGATCCAGAGGGTGAAACCATCCATCGTGACCTTATAGTAAAAGGAGGATATACAAATGTTGAGTCAGTAAGGTCTGCTAAGACACTGAAAATGATAGTAACTGCTAAATCTCAAAAATCAGCAGAAAAAATCGTTAGCAATCTTTGTCGAGAGTTACGTATCTTTAACCCTGTCATAAGTAAATGCACAGTTAAAGCAATTGGTCAAGTTAAATAATCTATTACTGATTTCATCTATTGGCAGCTGTATCCTTTTAAGGATAGTAATCTCAAAATTTTTTTGAGGAGATGCTAATGTAATTCATTATTAAGAAATCTATTGATATAAAGGTATTTCCACTAAAGCCCGGTATTAATATCCAAATATTAAGCCCACGTCTAATAAAATTTGAAACCATAATGACATCCTCAAGAATCACTATTCCCCGAAAGGACTCCCTCAATCAGCAGTGTTGTGCGCAAATGTTTAGCTAAATCTGTAACTGTAATAATTCCTACCACTTTACCATTTTCCATGATTGGCAATCTACGTATCTTATGATTTACCATTCTCTGCACTGCGACTTCGATCGGAGTCTCTGGATCGGCAAAAGTTCGAATCTTTGACATTATTTCGTTGACCTTTACATGCGATACCTGTAATTCTTTAATACAAATTTTCTTAACAAAGTCACGTTCAGTTATAATACCTACTGGATTTTGATTGTTTAGGACAATCAATGAGCTAATGCCTTTTTCAGCCATAAGTTTGGCTGCTTCCAATGCTGTTCCGTTTGCATCAATGGTAACTACGCATTTTGTCATTATATCTCGAACAATCCTGGGCATCAATAGTATTTTCTGTATTGACAATAAAAACTTTGAACTTGTTTTCTTAAATTCAATCCATCAAGTCATGCTAATCACAATTTCATATGAATTTCTAAATATAAGGTCATAGTAATAATAAAATCAAGAAGCAGACTTCTTTTTACGAAGACTTAATACAAGCAAAGTCAACTCTTTATACAAAAATGTCAAAGATTGGAATCGTGGTTTTCCCTGGAAGCAATTGCGATCGTGACGTCGATCATGCATTTCAAAATTTCTTTGGAATTCAGACAGATAAGCTTTGGCATACAAAAGACGACATCTCAAATTATGATGCTATTATCATTCCTGGCGGTTTTGCTTATGGTGACAGGTTACGCGCGGGTGTCATCGCCGCTCGAAGTCCGATAATGTATGCGGTAAAAAGACTTGCTAAAGATGGCGCCCCAATCCTCGGTATCTGCAATGGCTTTCAAATACTCGTTGAATCAGGCATGCTGCCGGGAGCTTTAACATCTAACAACACCCTCCAATTTGTCTGCCGCTGGACAACAGTTAAAATAATAAATAATAAAACACCATTTACTAACAAATTCAAAATAAATAAAGAAATTATAATTCCTATTGCTCACGGCGAAGGGAGGTATATCGCAGATGACAAAGAATTAAGGTATTTAAAAAAGAAAAATAAAATCGTTTTAAAATATACCAAGGACGATCCAAACGGATCTACTGATTTAATTGCTGGAATTTGCAATAGTGATGGTAATGTAATGGGAATGATGCCGCACCCTGAAAGAGCGATCGAAAGTGTTCTTGTACCTGATAGGATTTCTAACCAAGCGGTTATGATATTTGCGTCATTATTATCTTATCTAAATATTGAACACCATTATATGCAGACAATAGGCTTAGGCTAATTGGGAAAAAAAATGAATATCATTAGTAAGGAAGAATTAGATTATCTAAGAAATAAATTAAACCGAAATCCAAATGATATTGAATTAGATATTCTAGGAGCGGAATGGTCTGAGCATTGTTCCTATAAATCTTCAAAAAAGTACTTAAGGTTGCTTCCAACAAAGGGAAGAAGAGTTATAGTAGGCCCAGGTTACGATGCTGGAATACTCGATATTGGAGATGGTTTAGTTCTTACGGTTCATATAGAAAGCCATAATCATCCATCTGCAGTTGAACCTTATGGAGGAGCTGCAACGGGTGTAGGAGGAGTACTGCGTGATATTATGTCTATGGGTACACGCCCAATAGCTGTTTTGGATGCACTAAGATTTTCTCCAATTACAAGTAAAAAAAATTCTGCCAAGTCTAAATGGCTGTTTAGAAATGTAGTTCGTGGTATTGCTGATTATGGTAATTGTATTGGTGTTCCAACCGTAGGAGGTGAGGTAGAATTTGATTCCTCTTTCGAAGACTATTGCCTTGTAGATGTAGCGTCAATCGGAATTGGAAAAAAAGATAGAATTATTACTAATAGCGCAAAAATCAACGATTTTATAATTCTTGCAGGAGGATCCACTGGTAGAGATGGTATCCATGGCGCTTCCTTTGCTTCTAAAACCTTAGAGGAGGAAAATAGATCTGCAATACAAATACCGGATCCATTCTTAGAAAAATTACTCCTAGAAGCCACGATTGAGGCGGCAGAACAAGGTTGTATAAAGGCTCTAAAAGATCTAGGCGGGGGAGGTCTTGCATGTTGTCTATCAGAAGAATCGTACAATCTGAAAAGAGGATTTGATGTGGAATTAGGTGCGGTTCATACCAAACACAAAAACATGATACCAACGGAATTGATGATATCAGAGTCTCAGGAAAGGATGATGTATATCACTGATGAGCAAAATATTGATACACTAAAAGCAATACTTGACAAATATGAAATTAAATACGCTATAATAGGCAGAGTCAGGAGGCATCAGGATCTTGTTATAAGATATAACGGTAAATTGGTGGCTCGTATGCCCTCAAAGCTCATAGCAAATGCACCACTTGTCCTCAGAAAGTCAAAATTACCATCATATATAAAAGAATTGCGCAAGAACCCTGCAAGATCAAATATTCCTAATGATCTGAATAAGGTACTTCTTTCGATGTTGTCAAATCCTACGATAGCTGAAAAATCCTGGATTTACAGACAATTTGATCATGAAGTTGGAGTACGGACTGTAATAAAACCAGGATCAGGCGATGCAAGTGTTTTGAAAATAACCCATGATAAATTTATCTCTATTAAGCTTGATGGTAACTCCAAACACTGTTTTTTGGATCCTTATCAAGGAACTCTGGGATGTTTGTCTGAAGCGAGAAGAAATGTAATCTCTTCTGGCGCTGAGCCCATAGGCGTAATTGATCACTTGCAATTTGGAAGCCCGGAAGATCCGCAGATTTTTTGGACTTTTATCCAAGCAATAAATGCAATATCTAATTTTTGTAGATACATGAAGATACCAGTAATAGGTGGAAAGGTAAGTCTATACAACGAAACTACCAAAGGGGCGATTAAACCATCCCCCGTCATTGGTATGATTGGACTGATCGAGAAAATATCATGGATTATGCAGTGTAGTCTAAAGCAAGAAAATTCTATTTTCATAATTGGTTCTACATTAGATGAAATGGGTGCATCTGAATACTATGAATACTATCATAATATAATTGGCGGAAATGTTCCTAAGTTAGACGTTCGTAGAGATAAACTTAATGGCCAAGCTGTGTTTCATCTTATTAGAAACCAATTAATTAATTGCGTTCACGATTGCTCTAAAGGAGGATTAGCAATAGCGTTATCTGAAATGGCAATACAAGGCCAAGCAGGAATTATTATAGATCTAGATTCTATACCAAACACGTGTTCAAGAATAGACAGCCTATTATTTTCAGAATCACACTCTCGCTACGTTATAGGTTCAGGTGAACCGGCTGAAGTTGAAAAATATCTTGCTAACATCAAAGGAATTGTTTTTGCTCGAATTGGATATGTGACGGCTGATGATAGCTTTGTTATGACAAGAAAAGATAAAGAGATTATAAACTTATCTATAAAAAAATTGACTGAAAGTTATGGCGAATTAGGACGAATAATGAACAATACAGAAAACTTTAGACGCAACTTCAAGGATAAAAAGAAATAGACTGAATGAGAGATGGTCATCTAACCAATCGATAATTGATAAAAATGTTTTTTAGTGATTTCATACAATTCACTGTCGCTCTTGGACTATAATAAGCATATAAATTATGATTCATGTTCATTCTATTTAAACAGAAATTCTCTTTTAAAGAATACAGATGAGAGGTATTAACTAGATTGGTCCATGAAAACTGTGGGGTAGTTGGCGTATTTTCATTGAATGGTGATAACGTTATACCATTTGTAATTGATTCACTCCGTGCTCTTCAACATAGAGGTCAGGAAGCATGGGGGCTGGCGGTACCAGGCAAGTCCCCTTTTAAGCGGCTTGGCCTTGTTTCGGCAGCAGCTCCAGAATTTCCTACTGTTGTTAGAAAATATAATTCATCGGCTGCAATTGGACATGTTAGGTATTCAACCTTCGGTAAAAGTACATTGGAAAATGCGCAACCACTAAAGATTAAGGATCTGTGTATAGCACATAATGGTACGATTGCAAATGTACAGGAATTATCAGGAATGGTCGGCGGATGCAGTTTTACACCACAAACTATGAGCGATACCCTTGTTGTAGCAAAGCGACTTGTAATGCATTTAGCAGATACTCATGATATGACAGAGGCAGTAAATATACTGAAAGGTGAAATGCTAGGCTCTTTCTGCTTTACTTTTTTAACTGATAATGGTTCAGTTTATGCAGCGCGTGATACAAAAGGATTCAGGCCTCTAGTTCTAGGTATTCACAGAGAAAGCAACACATACATAATTGCGTCAGAATCATGTGCTTTATCAGCCATAGGAGCCTATTTACTCCGTGACGTAGAACCAGGAGAGCTGATAAAAATGAATAGGGATGGACTACAGAGTCATCAGTTTTCTATAGACAAGCCACATGCTCACTGTGCATTTGAGTACACTTACTTTGCACACCCAAGCAGTGTTATGGAAGGAGTTAATGTCTATGCGGCCAGAAAGAGGATAGGACACTTTCTAGCAGAAAAATTTCCGATAATTGATGCAGAAGTAGTTATTCCCGTACCTGATTCCGCACGGCCAGCAGCTCTAGGATATGCTCAGCAATTAGGTGTACCTTTTGAGGAAGGTTTACTAAAAGACATTTATAAAAAAAAGGGATTAATGAGAAGTTTCATAGAACCATATCAGGAAGACAGAATAGAAATCAATAAGGGTATAATACCTATCCGTGATGTAATTGAAGGAAAAAATGTGGTTATTGTTGATGATAGCATAGTCAGGGGAACGAGCTCTGCTTCTATTATCAAGACCTTACGTTCTGCTAGGGCGAAGAAAATAAATATGTTAGTCACTTATCCTCCCATACGCTATCCATGTTATGCAGGCATTGACTTTCCTTCGCAAAAAGAGCTTTTAGCTTACCAACAGTCAAACGGTGATATTTCCAAGACCGATTTAGAAGCTAAAGTAGCTAGAGTTATTGGTGCTGATTTTGTAGCCTATAATAACACTTCTAACTTGGCAGATGCAATTGGACTACCTAAGGAAGAGCTCTGTTTTACGTGTACAACTGGTGATTACTCCTCTCTCGGGTTAAAACCAATTTTCAAGACGAGAGAAGAAATGAAGGGTAAAGAATAACGATTATACTGCGAAACACAAATACAAAAACTAGCTGATATTCTTCCTATCTCTTTGCAATAATAGGAGGTGAACAATGATGCTCACAATATTTTACTAGTCGTTAACGTAACATACTTCTCTTCATAGATACAGTATTATGGAAAGGTTAAGTTAATAATATTGATTTATGAATTTTTCTGTATGCGCTTAACAATAATAATGGTGGCTGCAGTCATTGCCTTAGCTGCGACAATCATGACTATTTTGATTATTTCTATAATGCCTACTAAAGATTATTCTATTGACGTAGATGCAATGAAAGATGAGCAATCGCTGTTTGTGAATGCAAGAATTGTTCTAACTAATACAGGAAGGCAGCCATTGACCGATGTTGTGGTGCATTATGGTAATCGAAATGAGGTCATCAAAATGATAAATCCTGGAGAGAAAATATATCTCTCTCCGCCTGAAGGCAGCCGCTTAGATGTCGTTGAGGTTACTGCTAATGAAGGTATCAACATGACCAAAGAATATAGAAAGCCGATTAAACTTCCTGGAATGATCGGCTCGTGATATCTCATATCTGGGTTTATGATCCATTATTACTTTTTTGTGTCATCTCGTAATCTTTCTTCTAGATATTTCTCGTATCCGATCCGTTCAAGCCTCTCTGCCTTACGAATTACCTCGTATTTTAATTCTCTTTTATACTTTTCAACCTTCTCTGCTAATTTGGCAAACTTTAGGCCCAATATTTGGCTGGCAAGTATTCCTGCATTCTTAGCTCCATTGATAGCAACTGTAGCAACGGGGACACCTGCTGGCATCTGTACTATTGACATCAAAGAGTCTATGCCCTGCAAAGTGGCCGTTTTAATAGGAACTCCGATCACAGGTATCGATGTTAATGCAGCCACCATTCCAGGAAGATGCGCCGCACCTCCTGCACCTGCAATAATCACCATAATTCCTCGTCTTTTGGCTTCATTGGCATAGTTTACCATTCTTTCGGTAGTTCTATGTGCCGATATAACTTTAATTTCATTTGAAACTCTAAACATGTCTAATATTTTAGCTGCTTCTTTCATAACATAAAGATCTGAGTCGCTTCCCATTATTATGCCAACATGACATCTATCCATTTTGATTCACCTTTTTTACATCTTCTATTTTTAAGGCATTTTTTATCTTCTCTGCTCTTGCCATTGCTTTCTCTACCGAGTTGGCTGTTATGGTGATGTGGCCAAGCTTTCTTCTAGGTCTAGATATCTTTTTACCATAAATATGAAGTTTTACTCCTGCTATTGACAGAATGTCTTTTAATCCTTTAATGGTATATGGCCCATCGCAATCATCAGGACCTAATATATTTATCATTACAGCAGGTGATAACAGTTCTGGTTTTGGTAACGGTAAATCAAGAATAGCTCGAAGGTGTTGTTCAAATTGCGAGATTGAACATGCTTCTATAGAGTAATGACCTGAATTATGAGGCCTAGGAGCTATTTCATTTAATAGCACATTTTCATCCCTAGTAAGAAACATCTCTATCCCAAAAATTCCAGATCCCTTCAATGCCTGCATCGTTTTCTCGGCTAATTCTTCAGCTTTTGCAATTGCATTATGTGAAATTCTCGCTGGAACAATGGTAGTGTCTAAAATACTATTACGATGAATATTTTCTGCTATTGGAAAAGACGATATTTGACCGCTACTATTTCTAGCTATCATCACAGAGATCTCTTTCTCATAAGGAATGAATTTTTCCACCATACACTGTCTCTCAGAGAGATATTCATAGTATTCGTGAATATTATTGGCAGATCTAATTATATAATTTCCTCGCCCATCATATGAATTTTCACATACTTTTAATACGCTAGGATAACCCAATCTATTACATAAATTTATCAATTGTGATTCTGATTTTATGATGTCAAAGTCTGCAACGGGTATACCATGGTCTTTTAAAAACGATTTTTGCCTAAATTTGTTTTGTATTATACTGAGTGTCTGTGGTGAAGGATGAACAATAAAATTCTTAGATTCTAATTCCTTAAGTATCTCAGAATTGGCAAGCTCTATTTCATAAGTTATTACATCAGATTTATCGGCGAGTGTCCTAATAGCATTTTCGTCTTTAAAATCGCCAACAATGTATTCATCTGAGACCGAAGATGCTGGTGAGTCATAGCAAGGATCTAATACAATTATCCTAAAAGACATTCGTTTTGCATCCTGGGCAATCATTTTTCCAAGCTGACCTCCTCCAATTATACCTATAGAGATGGGATTTTGTATCTCCATACTGTCTCGGCTATTGTCAATCATAATGCGTTTGATCCTTTTTAAAGAGTGAAATTAAAAGCATTCTTTTTGAATAGCGAAAATTTTCATATGCGTATTCTTTATTGTTTCCGAAAAGTACTTTAAAAAGAATGTCTGACGTTCTTCAATTAATGAAATTGAAAGGCAAAGTTGCAATAGTCACTGGTGCAGGAGGAGGGGTAGGAAAGTCTATAACACAAAGACTCATTTCTGAAGGATCCAAGGTAGTACTTATAGGGAGACAGCGGGATAAACTAATGCGCTCTATAGCAGAAGTTGGTGACGATAACAAGAATGTTTTGCCAGTTACCGCAGATATTACAAAAGAGGCGGAAGTATTAAATGCTATAGAACAAACTCTTTCATCATTTGATACAGTTGATATTTTGATCAATAATGCGGGCATAATATATGATCCGACCCCGTTCCATTTAATGACTGATGACCAATGGACCGGGCTGATCAACACGAATCTTCTCGGAACATTTAGGACTACGAAGGCGGTCCTGCCGATAATGATAGATAGAAAAGGCGGCTGCATTGTGAATATTTCCTCTTTACTTGGAATGCGGTCCATCCCAAATGTACCATTCTCCGTGTATGGTGTCACAAAGGCTGGAGTGATCATGTTTACAAAAAGTATTGCTGTTGAGTACGGACCGTACGGAATCCGCTGCAATTGCATAGCTCCGTCTACCATTCGCAGTCCAATGATTGAACCATATTTGCAGGATGAAAACGCAAAAAAACTTCTTGAATCATCATTTCCCTTACGCAGAATCGGTGAACCCGATGATATTTCTGGTGCAGTAGTTTATTTTTGCTCCGACGACGCCAGATGGATAACCGGGACGATTCTGACGGTAGACGGAGGAATATCCGCAAAGCAATAGGAGTAAGATAATCAATGCAAAGAAGATGTGGTATCTTCTTTATTTTACCGTAATTCTTTCTCTGATGTGATAATCTAAATATATCAATTTTTTACTGTTCTGCTTCTTTTAAGAGTCTCACCGTGTTCTTTCTAACCAAGGGAATTATCTTTTCCATTATAATTTGATGAAAGTTCTCAGTGTCAACATCAAATGATAATAATAATACATAAGAAAGCCTGCTACTATCATTTGTAATGGGAATAGTTGCTCGAAGAAGTTTTTCATAATGCGAGCTTGCATAATAGATTTTCCCTAACAAGTATTCCCATCTTAGTCTAGTATACTGACGGGTAGCTGCTGTAATTGCATATTGAGCTCTTTCTTCTGGCGTTAACAATGGTTTAAGACCCTTTCGTTCAGAAACAGCTAATATCTTGCCGTCTTCATCTGCGATTCCTGCAAACCTAATAGCGGAGTCAAGCGAAATAACCTCGTCACAGAATTCCTGAAAGAATTGTTGTTCCAAGTTAGATAATATAAAAAACACGTTATATTTTGACTTTCCTCATTAGTTAGAGGCTAGTAAAACATCTAATCGCGATTGTTAATTGACCTAAACGGGTAATATAAAATATGTCTCATGAATTTATGGCTCTGATAACTTAACCTCCATCACAACATCAGAAATGGTAAGAACCTTATTCTTTCGCTTTACACACTCAGATATAGTACAAATAATTCAACCAATTATTAGCATGTTGGCTTTTATCACGTCTTTTTTTCTGCATGGAAGATAGTCATAATCAAAACACAGTCAGTCTTAACTTTTGTTTATTAGGATGAATCTTTCTATTATATTCTTTAATTTTGTGTCATATCTGATTATGCTTCAACATTAGCCATCTATGTGCATATATATATGCAAATATATCGACCAATGCCATCTGTAAATATAGGCTTTCTAACACCACATATTGTCTTCTCTTATCCGTTTGAAAACCGATAATATACAAATTGTTCTTTCTCTTGATAAATGCATATCGTAAGTATGACTTGAGGTTAGCTTCATTTGCAATTCATGACTAGTAATATTCCTCTGCCATTTGCCTATAAAAGAGTCCCATCAACAAATATTTCATTAAACAGTATAATATGTGTGTGTGTGTATTTACACTGAATCTGTCTGTATATGTAGAATATTTCTTAACCCATTATTTCCAGATAGAAACACATGTGTGTATGTATTATGATGTATTATATTCTTATTCTTAATACAGGTTCTAGACACTTTGAGTCAAACCTATAAACCCTAGAATCAAAAACAGGTATATACCATAGCAACTATCATTTAGTCAGTCTTCCTATAACTATTCATTTCATACGCAGCGACTATACACTAGTACAGACAGACCTAACTTTATGCATTCTAAAGCGAAGGTCACTACTTGATATTATAGAATTAAGCCTTAGTTGACCGAGCCAGTTATGCTCATTCGTATATTATCCAATGCTAATTTCTACCTGGCGTATATTACTATATATTGTAACTACTTATAATGATATAGTATCAACTAATGAAATTGATCATTAAGATTGTCAATTTCTAATTCTGAAAATTTGATAAACTATATTAAATTAGATTCATTTATATCTTTAAATCGTTTAAATATTTAGCAAAGACACTTTAACCGCCTATGACAATTTAAAATCTGTTGAATAATAAAAGGTATGTTTTAGATACAAGTATAATTATTGATGGAGAGATTACAACCATGATTGAAGGCGGTCAGATTGATAATGGTAGTGATATTATAATTCCTTTGGCAGTTTTAGATGAGTTGCAGT
>DATFPS010000167.1:0-3885 GCA_035264705.1 Nitrososphaeraceae archaeon
AGAGATACATAAAGAGAGAAATTAAATAAATTACTCACTATTATTATTTGCATACTCTTTAAATAATCAGTATGATTTTCGCAGCGTTTACCATGGAGAGTAGAGAAAACATGTTAACACTTACAAATACAGATGAAAAAAGGTTTTATCCTTGCATCATGTCAAAGTTGAATATTTGGCATTACCATTCCAAATTAGAAGACAACGAGATAGACCTAATATCTAAAAACTTTCAATACTGTTTATTAAACGGATATAAAATGTAAAAAATGAAGGCAGCAATCTGCTATATCCTAATATATTTCAAGAAGATGTCCAGACTAATAGACATATTTTTAAATTCACCATCCTCTTGAACAACGTTGTGGATGCAGTAACAACAAGTTCAATCCTACCAGTTGGAACAAAATGTTTTATGTGACCATTCTAAGTCTATTTATAAATCTATAAAAACTAATGCATTCATAATTATATTATATCGTAAAGGATAATTGTCTTTTGCATTTTCACATAATTGTTCAAATTCTCACTAGAGGTTTGAATTTCAATACACGTTATTGTCTTTTTTATATTTATACCAGTCTGCAAATTTGCTTAGTGCTAATGCGCGATGAGAAAAATCTGCCTTTCTATTTTCTTGATGTAATTGACCGAATGTCAGTTCGCTTCCATCAGGAATAAAGATTGGATCGTATCCCCATCCTTTACCCGTCGCTCTATGAGCAATCTTTCCTTTTATTTCACCGACGAAGCTTTGCGAAATTTCACCGTCATAGAACGCAAAAACTGATCTAAAGTATGCAATTCTTGTTTTCGAATTGATTAACAATTTTAATACTCCATTGTAGCCAATAGTCTCAAAAGCGTAAGAAGAATATTGACCTGGAAACCCTTTCAACTCATCGATGAATAGTCCGTCATCCTCTACTATAATAGGCTTGGATATCCTCTTAAACGCCGATTTTGATTTCTCAATTGCTATCTCAATCAAAAAATTGGATTGAATTTCAGTTAATGATATTCTCAAAAAATGGACATCTATTGCGTACTTTTGCAAGACCAACTGGGTCTCTATATATTTATTATAATTATTACTTGCGAAGCAAATTAATTTCACCAATAACAACGAACACCATCATACATAAAAGTACATAGTATTATGTTGATCAGTATTAGGCGGTGACCCATCAATAATGAAAGTTCATACATACATCGCTTCCATAATGAGATCGTAGTACAATAACAATATGATAGAGATTAGACGATAAAAACAACACGATCTTCCGACACATAGGAGTTAATTTTAAATTAGTAGAGCTTTTATTTCCATGCATTTATATATATATATAACAATAAAATTATAATTAATGAAATGATATAACAAGATAGAACTAATGGCAGTATTTTCTGATTCTCCCATCCAACGTATATTTGGCGATAATGTATCATTTATGAGTAATTATTATGACATCTAAATCATACTTGTCATTCAATTTATATCATTACGAATGAATATTTCTCTGATATACTATGCCATGGTGGTCAAGATCTTTTCATTATCCTATATGTTCATTTAACTTAGAACTCATTCATGGAATTCCTATTGCTCGTCTAAACGAAGTATATTAGATACGGCCTTCTCTTAGAACTGAGGTCTATTGGCACACGTGTGTCAAAAATAATTAATGTACTCATAAAAGATTTAAATATGAAGATGATCGCCTTGTCAAATGACATGTGCATACCTTCCTCGCCGTTCAATTTCTAAAACATTTTTTAAGATTTTATGCGTTTCATGTTCTCCTATTATTTCTGAGTATCCTCGTAGGAAACCTTCGTACGCATCTTTATAGAACGATACATGCGCGCTGCTGAATATCTCTTTAATTAACCTAATATCTACCGCTCGATCTTCTCTACGATGGGAGTAATAAGACAAACCAAAATCAAGCACTACCAATTTTTTACTGACAATAAAATTTGATGTTGTGAGGTCCCCGTGAATAATATCATTTATATGAAGCAATCCAGTGTATTTTCCAATTTCTTCGCATAATTTCAGAGTTATCACATCCTTTGCAATCTTACCTTCCACAAATTCCATTATGATCTCTGCGTAATCAGGATCTACGAAATATAAGAATGGTGATCTAACTCCTGTTAGTTTAGAAGAAGAAATTATATTAGCTTCATTGACCGTTCGATTTCTACGAATTTCGTCATCTAAGGATTTATGACGATATGATTTTGCTTTTCTAATTTTGGAGATAGTTATTTTACCATACCAAGTGCCAAGATAAATGTCAGCCTCGGCTCCTCTTTTAATTAGTTTCTTTCTCTGTTGCAATAGTAATATATCATCAAACTTAAAGATAAAAATATGAGTGCTATCGAACCAAGAAGTGGAGAGAAAAGGATCCTACAAGAAGATTGCGCAGAAGACAAATTAAAAAATGGTATACTCACTTTAACTAACCAGCGTCTCATCTTCGAAAAGACTGAGGGAAGAATGGTGGTTCTTTCAAAAAAGATCGGAGAGGTAGTGTTAGACGTTTCTCTTGACAAAATATCATCTGTAAAAGCAGAAGGTTTTCTGTTAAAAAAAGTTACAATTGTTGTAGATCGAAACCAATATAAATTTGGCGTTTTTAATAATAGCGAGTGGGTAAAGTCAATCCAGAAGCAACAATATGATAATAAAATTAGGTTTTAATCACGCCAATTAACATCTACACTATCTACCCTCCAAGATTGTCGAATAAAGGATTCTTTTATACTTACTCCCTGTTTGGTCTTATTATAATATAGTATTCCTGTCCACGCAATTTGGGCTCCATTATCGCCTGCAAAATGGATAGGGCAGATATAAAATTTTCTTTTTTGTCTTTTACATGCAATTGCAAGCATTTGGGTAAGTCTCTTGTTTGCTGCAACTCCTCCTACGATCATCATTTCTTTTTTATCAGTAAATGACATAGCGCGTTCTATTGTTTCTGTGATCATAGCAAATGCCGTTTCTTGTAGAGAATAACATATATCTGAATATTCATTCTTTTTATCAAGCGCAAGCTTTTTTGCACATGTAAGCAATCCTGAGAATGAGACATCATTTCCTTTTACAATATAAGGTAAACCCAGATATCTTTCTGATGATTCGCTTGCAAGTTGTTCTATTTTGTCGCCACAAGGAGAGGCAAAACCTAGTGATCGTCCAAATTGGTCGAGCAGTTGTCCTATAGTAATATCAAGTGTTTCTCCAAAAACTCGCCATTTATTTTTAGAGAATGCAAGTATCATTGTATGACCACCAGATACTAATAGTACCAAGGGATCCGTAGCATGTGTAAGCATAGCTCCTAATTCTATATGCCCTAAAGCATGATTAACAGGAATAAGTGGTTTTTTATAGAAGATAGATAAAGTTCTTCCAACAACGGCGCCAACCCTTAGACATGGTCCAAGGCCTGGTCCTGCAGAATAGGCAATAATATCAACATCTTTTATACTGATTTTTGCTTCATCTAATGAATGCATCAAAATATCTGTGGATTTTTCGGTGTGGTGTCTTGAAGCTTCACGTGGATGTATACCAGAACCTTTAGGTGGCCTATAAACATCTCGTTTATCTGAAAGCACTTTGCCGATTTTTATATTTGTCGGGTTATCTTCTACAACGGAGCAACCAAATGTATGGGCAGTACTTTCTATTCCTAGAGATATCATATTTTATATCAACTTCTAGATGTTGCTGAAACAATTTTGATAACATCATTATTCTTAAGTTTATACTCTGAACTCAATCGCTGTTTACTCCGTATATCTATGGCATATAAGAAACCCTTTGCCAAATCAGCATGAATCGCATGAGCCAAATCTTTTGCAGTC
>DATFPS010000168.1:0-5125 GCA_035264705.1 Nitrososphaeraceae archaeon
TATCGCAGTCGATTCTAATGATAATGTGTATGTTACTGATGGAAGAGATAATGCACGAGTAGAGAAATTCGATAGCAATGGCAAATTCATTACTATGTGGGGGTCTAAAGGCAAAGGTGAAGGACAATTTGATGAAAATCATGGTATTGATATCGATTCTAAGGGTAATGTTTATGTGATTGATTCACGAAACTATCGTGTACAGAAATTTTCTCCTGATGGCACATTTATTCGTCAATGGGGTTCTAAGGGCTGCGGTCCAGATCAATTTCTGGATGGCCATGACCTTAAAGTTGACTCTTCAGATAATATATGGATAAGCGACGATGGGAACGTGCATTTCAATATGAAACTAACATGTCCATAATTGTCAAAAAAAATCAAGATGAAATATAATAAAGCAGACTACTAAAATGCTTTGTTACATTCTTATCTGATTATATTATTCTAAAAAAGAAAAGAGCACAAGAATCCGAGTTTATGTGTCATACTAGCAACAACAACAACAACAACGACAACGAAGAACCCTCTCACTCATAAGGCATAATAATGATAATGATAATTTTATTTCCTACATATCAGATAACACACACATATATCACATTAACAGTAGTAGCAGTAGCAGTAGCAAACACGCCCTGCGGCCATATTTTTTATGCTATCTTTATTTTTCATTTTGCAATTATTACTATTATTCACATTATTGCTTTAAGTTTTAAATTAAAATGATTGTTAACAAATTAGCAATATTATTATTATTGACTGATAATATTAGTCCTCTTTTTGGTTAACATTAGATTAAAAATGAATTTGTTTTAATATAACATCATTTCAAAAGAAATTAAGTACTATATTTAGTATAGTGAGATACTATAGAAATAGATCTTCTGAATTCAACTGAAGTATATTGGTAGCAGTTGGAAACAGATGATAGCAGAGGTAACGAAGCGGTAGCAATGATAGCAATATTGGTAGCAAGAGATAACAGCTTTAAGATTCTGTTAAACATTGCTAGATATAATAATATATATCAATTAAGACAAGAGAAAGACTTGTACTGGAATTTTACAATAGGGGTAAACCATTCCGCAGATAGCAAATGAAGGAATGTCATTTAGTGGTATAGGATCTTTAATAAAGAAGAAAGAAAATGAAGAAAAGAACTATAACAATAATACAGTTACGAACCAGCAATAAAATCTTCTTCTATCGTATCCTATGAACTTTTCTAAAAAATGGATCCTATTTAGGTTGTAATATAGCTAACTTGATCCATCCACAAGTGACTCAATTCCAAAGAGAATATTGGAAGCTGAAAGGCTTAGACAAACTTAATTGGATATCCATATGGAGATGTAAAGAGTATAGATGAAGTAAGTGAAAGATAAAGGCTAAATAACAAAAATATTGGACCTTCTTCTGCAAGAAAGTAATCCTACCGATCCAGGTAATTATACGGGTTCTTTCTTATAGTGAGGATATCTAAAAAATCTCATATGCACTATATTAGAGTAGTAAGTAATTTAATACCTTGAACATTTTTTATTATAGTACATGTCAGAAAACGAAGAAATGAAGTGGAGACTAAGTATGGAAACTGGCCAGGAAGAAGATAAAGCATCATCATCATCATCAGAAGAGCAACAGGAAAAAGAGGCATTGCAGGAAAGAGTACAAGCAAAAGCAGAAGATATAGCTGGTGGAGGAGGAGAAGCAAGCCTACTCACTAAGCCAGTAGAAGAAGTACCCATTACAGACAAGCAATATCAATCCACAACCAAAGAAAAAAAGACAAAGAAACCTTCTAAGGCAAAAGTTCTTACAAAGAAGAAAGAATCTGACAATGCTAATTTGACAGGCATATCGAAACAACTTGAAAAACAATCAAACCAACTGGTTAAGATAGAAAGGGTACTCCAGCCATTACAAAAGTCTTTTAATAAAATAGATAGACAATCAATTACAATAAAACAGCTATATTCAGTGGTGATTCAATTACAGAGAGAAATAGATCGTCAGAAAAGACAACAACAACAAGCCACTCAAAAAAAGGCAAGAAAGAAAGGAAGGGTTATTGGAACTAATAACTGAAATAAGAAATAACCAATAACAATAATGTGCAATAACTTGATATGTATTAAATTTATCTTCTTCACATAAGCATAATAATACTCAGAGCCTTCACTCCATTGGGAATGTTATACATTATTAGTTGTTTAGGCGAAATAATATTGCTTCCAAAAAAAAGTGGCTGACAATGCGCAGGGCCATGTCGATTCCAGCAGAAATACCTGCAGAGGTGAATATGGGGTCTACCAGAGTAAATCGGACGTCTTTACGTATATAGGCATTAGGTGCGGCTTGACGAAGAAAATCAAAAACACGCCAATGTGTGGTCGCTTCACGTCCATCTAACAATCCTGAATTCCCAAGAAGACTTGCGCGTGTGCACACTGAGGCCGTTAGCCTTGTCTTAGAGCCACGATTTGCGATCCACTTTAGAAGATTAACGTTCTTTACTTCATTAAGTGTACCCTTAGCTTGATGATTCCTTGATTTACCATATCGGCCAGTGCTAGTATAGTAAAGGTCTTTGTTATTGATTCTATATTAAACAATGTATTTCCATTTACAGGTCTGTTATTAGATTCTGATATATTACCAAAACTGTATACACTAGTCCCATTTATTCCCTATAATCCAATCACAATTGCCGATTTTGATTTATTTACAATTTGATCTATGATATACTTTTTTTACATTCAAAGAAATTTGATGTTGAGTTGATACATATTTAATGTTATTATTATCATTATCAGAATCATCTAGAGCATTGAAATGTTGCGGTTCCGGCATGGCATTTGACTTTTGAACTGACCGGTAACCAAGAAGAATGTAACAATTACAAATAGAAATATTGGTAAAATGTCTTTTTTATATAAGCTCAATTTTAGAAATTTTATATCCAAAGTGTAATTTTGCTGAAATTTAATTGTTATTATCGATTGATAGTAATTTTATAACTTAATTAATTCAATATAGAATAATATTTCTGTCTTTGAATTTGCGCTCTCAAGAATTCTCTAATATAATTTGACTTATTTTATTGTAATATAACCTATCATTTGGTATCGTATGTGTACTTGACATAGCTTGAGATGATAATTCAAGGTAATTGGGACTTTGAACTGAGGATTCAACGGGCCGTTTGTGAACTGTTATCGCCACAATTTTGTGGCCCATGGGATATGAATCAAATTTGACCTGATTAGTGGAGCCGTTACTTCATTCCGTAATTAGTAAGTGCAAAGTTAGATTAGCATTGGTCCAGGTTCGGTGGGATTCGAGACAAATTTGACTCAGATTTGCCACTTACGCTATCATACAGCAATTATTCAATAAAATTATATACCTACTTCTACAAATTTTTGTTGGTTATAGTGCTAAAAAATAGAAGAAACTTTAGAAGTGAATTTATTATTTCTATCGCTTTAATAACATTTCTAACCAATGCTGCTATTTCAATACCAAATAAAGCCTATGGCCAGTCTTTTCCTTCTGTTTCCAGCAGTGATATTAATATTGCCAATAATAATAATAAAGCAGTAATCTTAACCCTTGACGATGGATACAAGAGCCAATATACTAATGCCAAGCCAATTCTAGATAAATATGGATATAAGGCTACTTTCGATATAATCTGCAACGATGTAGAAAATGGAGAGGGAGTGGTTCGTCCCAATGCTAGAATGAGTTGGGAAGATATAATAGCACTATACAAGGAAGGATATGATATAGGATCTCATAGCATGGATCATAAAGATCTCTCTCAAATGTCAAAAAAGATGGTAAACTTTGAAGCAGGTCAGTCAAAACAATGTCTTCTTGATCACGGCATTAATAATATCACAACCTTTGCATATCCTTTTAATGGAGGATCTGATGAGGCGTCAGTAATCGATATAGTTGCTAAATACTATTCTCTAGCTAGGACTGCTAGTGATCCACTAATGTTTTTACATTGTGATGGATTTAAAGATCAATCAAGTCAAACTGATTGTAGAACATATTCTGATGGTAATGATGGGCGCAAACTCAACTTTGTAAATAGGTACTCTATTATAGGCTGGAGTCATGATGCCGAACGGAGGGACAATTCATATGATGATTCTGAAATGTACAATAGATTCGTTGAAGTTGTCAATAGTCAGTCTATGTATAACACAGGTGATACAATAGACGCAATTCCTATAGTTATTTGGCATAGAATAGATAATGGTGGGAAAGGTGATCCAGACATTTCTGCTACTACTATAGATCTATTTGAAAAAGAAATTAAATATTTACATGATAATGGCTATAAGGTATTGACAATGGCAGACGTTGGATATGATGAAAATAGCAATTATCTATATCTGAAAAGATAGACAGATAGAAGGAAGCAATCAAACAATAGTTATCCAAAAATTCTTCTAACTGGAGTGGTTTTGATTAAAATTAATTGATCTTATAGACTATATCAGATGGCCCGGGAAAAATTATCGCTATACCCTTTTTTGTTTCATGTATTTTATTAACCTCTACCTAATAATGTAATAATATTATCTCCATGGGAAGAACAATTCCTTCATTTCGAATAGCTAGTATGATAGAAGAAGAAAAGGAATGGAAGTCATTTAGAAACTCTCTTGACAAATCAGACAGAACGATATTTGATGATATGTTTGCTATTTCCCCCATTTGTATAACTCTGCCTGTTCTTATTCTGCTAAATATGTTAGATTACAGCCAATTTTCATATCTATTATATTTAATCATTATAAACAACTTATGCAACTCACACATACACACAGAGCAGCAGATTAAAGTTGAGGAAAACATATGAACAAGCAAATAAAATAGAAAGGATTCAATGTTAAATTAGAAAAATCTATTTACTTATGGAATAGATGGTACCTCATTCACTTTTTAAAGGTCTAAGAAGCCTGCACCGACTACAATTATGATTTCAAGACAATCAAATCTATTATTATCGCCAGTGCACAATAGTTATGAAAGATATCAGATATTTGCACTTGAAGATGCTTGGTTAGATGAAGATGTTGCTATTTGACATTGCCGTCGC
>DATFPS010000169.1:0-8244 GCA_035264705.1 Nitrososphaeraceae archaeon
GATGGTGGACTATCTCTTTCATACTTACTTTTAATCTCGTCTTTTGTAAGTGAAGTATGCAAATTATCTCCATCAAAGTAATTGATATTATGTTTTGGAATAAAGTAACTCTTCTTTCCTATTAGACCTTCTTTGACTTCAACATAATGAGGCGCTGTATCTTCTACCTTACCCAAATCTTTATCATCACTTGATTTTACTTTCTTACCTTTGACCTTCTCCCATGGTACGTTTACCCTAGTTGTAGAGGGAGTAGCGACAGTAGTAGTAGCACCACCTGATGATGCTCCCGGTATAGGAGTATATCTTGGAATATTATTATCAAACTCTGGATATTGTTTTTTGATGGATTCCCTTCTTTGCATATAATCTGGAGTTTCAAACTCTGATATATCTTCAGGTGGATTTTCTCTTTCAAATCTTTCTTTTATGTCATCTTTTCTAAGTGATACCCAGATACTATCACCATCATATCCTTGAACATAATATTTTGGAATAAAGTAACTCTTCTTTAATACGGCACCTTCCTTTGTTTGAATATAATCTTTTGTGACATTCTGAACTTTTCCTAAATCTTTATCATCACTTGATTTTACTTTCTTGTCAGCTGATTCATCCCATGATATGATAATACTGCTACTCATATATTATCAATAATATACTAATCCAGCATACGATTTATTGATTACCTTTTCTCTACCGCAGGTTTTGTGCTTTTTGTAATACATCTAAATCTCCAAATATTATGCTATGTTATGGCTTATATCTATCAAAAGAGCTATCTCATGCTATTTCCAATAACAATCTACATCTATGAATCTTGCCGGCGAAGCTAATCAAGCTACGTTTCCATTGTAGTAATTTGTCTGATTCACTAACAATCTGTGATGTATATGCAATAGTTTTTAGAAAAAGTATAGATGTTCTACTGATGGTGATGCCATGTTTTGAAGAAGATTGATAGTGAGGTTAAGTGTTAAGTGTGTCATATACATCTCTTCTTGTCATGTCCTCCTCCTATCATCCTTTAATAAATCCAATAGGAAATCCGGCTGCATTTGACTATTAGATGTTTATCATTGACTAATGTCAAATCTGCCAAATGGGATTTACTATGCTTTATTGAATAAAACCAGTTTTATATATTGAAGAGATATTACTACAATCTTCATATGTCATAAAACAAATCTGCTCATATATTTTGGAATCATATCGCTAGACATCGACATATTTTGAATAAATCTCAGTATTTCATAATTTTTCTATATTTCATTAAACCTTTCTATATTATATTATATATATTTTTATATCTAATGATGGTAGAAGATATCTAAAATAATTCATAGGTATATATATGAATAAATTAAAATCATGACTAAACATGCAAGCGGCAAGAGATAAATCTATCCCTCAACTAAATGATAGTCTTTGAATATTCTTATAAATTGCAGAGCCTTCTTTGTTGGTTGGATTAAGAGTTTATCGCTTACTTCCCATTTCTCTTCATATGTCATTCTATGTATCATCATTGCCGCTAGGTCAGAAACAGCAGTCGTCATTTGAACTTCTGAAGTGCATAATATGTTTTACAATTACTAAAATGAGACACATATTTTGATTTATATTATGAGCCGCAGAGAAGGAGAAGAAGAAGGAGAGAGAAGTTAATAGTATCACCAACATATAGAATACGCGTATCATCAAATACTCAGTCATCGATATTTTGAAAGACTTTGTCGGTATGACCTTCCTAACAAGAAGGAACAGAACAAATGAAGGACCTGAAATGACAGCTATACAGTATTGGCCTAAAGAAGGTGTTGGGCTTATTATCCTCTTGTCATCTTTTCGAGGTATAGATGGCGAGGACTATCTATTTGATGTAAACATTTAAAATTACGTGCTTAGTAGGCGAATAGGAATACTATAATGAATACTAAATATCTTATGATATATGTAATAATAACAACAGCAGCAGTAATTGCAGGATCCACAGGGGTTATAGTAGTAGCACAAAATCAGGGTACTATGATGATATCGGCTGTTATGTTCAGTAAGAACCCGATAGCCATTGGAGAAGAACAGGTTATAACAGTTACAGTGATCGATGCCAGAACAAGTGAAGTGATTAGTGGAGCTATAGTATCTATAACAGTAAATGGTCCTGGGATGGAGTATACATATACTGATACTACAAATGGATCTGGAGAGATTTCTTATACTATACCTTTAGAAGAAGACGAGTCCTTACCAGGAGATTATTATACAAGTATACAGACAACAAAAGAAGGATATACACCACTAGGTGAGTATACGCATTTTATAGTCTTACCATCATAATACTGCTACTACTACTAAAGCATAATCAGCATTGGATATAAATTTGGAAGCAACAAGTCTTAGGTGCACTAACAAAATCCGTTTAAGCAAAATAAGACTAGCGCACATCATCATTTAACAGCTTTGCAAATATAACTATTCAGAAGAAGATCTGATGTGGAAATACAAAAGGATTTTTGTTTCTTTTGATGTTCCGTGATTAAGAAAGACAATTCATTTTTTCATCCTATAGAGATTTCTGTGTGATATTATGACAAGCTTATTATCGCTTATTCGTTTAATTTGAACATCAATTGATAATATACCGTACCTTTCAGAATTTCCTCCTTTTTTTATCTGAGATAGAATATTCTACTTCAAGTTCATCTCCCGCATAAACTTCACCTAAAAACCTAGTATGCCTATTATCCCATTTTGGATCTCCATCCATTCCATATAACAGCATAATGTTATTGGAAAATATATCTAGGCGTGTCATCTCACCTTCTGCACGCGCTATTATAGCCCGGCCTGGCAAAAGAGTACCTTTAATCCCTTCTTTTGCGGCCAATTCAGGTTTTTCATGCAAAATATTTCTTGTCTTTGGAAATGATATGTATTTTTCAAATTCATCCTTATTGATACAGATACGCGATTTGAATGTCTGTCCTACTTTAAACTCTTCAAATTTCAAATCTTATCTATTTTGAAAACTTAGCATCCAACTCAATATATTTCAACTACCATATGATGCTTTTGAAACTAAACACTCAAAGAGAAGGAGATGAAATAGATGATATTCTTCTTTTCGAGATTAAGCGAGAGATTTTGAGGGTGTATACGACGTTCCTAAACCGTACATAGTTAATGTCGATGATTATTGATCCACCAAGTACTAATCCTACCGCATTTAAGCAGATTAATGTTTAATAATCAATAGGTTGACCTATGACAGAAAGTGATAATAAAAGTGAACGTGACACTAACTCCATATGTCCTCTCCATCTGATCGGATATCGATACTCTCCAGACATCAGTATATCAACCTTGAAACGTACAGAAGAAACGGACAGGCAGTGGCAACACCCGTATGGTTCACAATTGATGACAACAAGATTTTTGTTGTGACTAGGAGCGAGACCGGCAAGGTCAAGCGCCTCCGTAATAACTTAAAAGTACGTGTCGTTCAATCCGGCATAAGAGGAGAGCCCAAAGGCGAATGGCTCAATGGAAAAGCAACATTTGCGACTCCAGAAGAGCTAGAGCATGCATTGAAACAAAGGAATAAGAAATATGGATTCAAGGCAAGACTATCCGGCTTGTTCTCTCGCACGAAAGGTGAATTGATTGGAATCATAATCTCTCTTGACTGAAGACACAATAACGATTGAAAACTCTATTATTCTGATATTGCGACAATTGTCTAGGCGTGTAATATATATAATTAAATACTATCTGAACAAGGGTTCTCAATATACGTCCACTTTTGACTATTCACATGATGACTAGATGTTGAGCACTTTGTTATGTCTTGGAGTTGAATGTTGCGATGGCAATTCACGCAAGTCACAGAAAAGATTCAAAGATCTAGCAATAAGAGACATTTGAATTAAATATGTCATGGATTAGAATAGTTAGTTTATGAAAATGTCGATTCCCTTACAATTCTGAATAACCTGCGGAACCTCAAGCTTCCAGACGTGATTTAGAATCATCAAGTATAAAGGATCAAGATGGTGTGTAGCACGAGAGGTTCGGATGACGGAATATGATTGCCATCAAGTTTGCCATTATTAATCAGAATTGACAAATAGGGTTTTATGGTAGCGGCGCCTGTTGCTATCAGAGCATTGTCGTTACCATCAATAGGTAATAATAATAACAATCAGAAACTATCGCATAATAATACATATGATAAAAGGGAAGAACTGGGATATAATAATAATAAATTAGGAATATATAGCTATGATCAAGAGCAATCAAATGAACGAGGATAAACAGATATTGTCAACAAAGCTATCGATAGAAGATTTTAATTATTTCTTATACTAAGAAAGACCGAAGCAGAACTAATACGATTCACAATACGTCACCTACTATGCCAAATTCGTAACAATCGAATATATATCATCTACTCAAACAACACCAACAACAACAACAACAACAAATACTCAAAACAATCAGCAACAACATCTTCATAATCAATTTTATGTATAGTTTACTATTACCTCTCCTCATCACTAGGCTCCCAAGTTATATCAAATACCAAATTTACAGGCTCTGAAAACAATATCATTGGCATCAATATCACTACAGCCAAATAAAACAAATGCTGCATAGGATATAAGTAATTTATTGAATGACTCTGAAACTAAGGCATTAGAGGAAGCCTATAGATAACAGCATGATAAAGAATAACGTACAATCTTACTATTATCAGCTCTATACAGGACGATGATCATTATATGAAGAAGATGTTTTGATCTGCTCAATGACGATATAAAAAGATGAAAATTTGTTTCCTTAACTATCACAAAGAATGTTTACAATCTAAATTGTCATTTATGAAACCATTCATTCATTCTCTCTTCCTACATCATTTAGTTATAGGGATTAATCTTTATGTGAAATATATTTTATTTCTCGTCTTCAATCTGTTAATACTTGTCATGGGTTGAAGGTAAACAAAATAAATGTAGCTGAGCAGCAGCAGCAAGACATACTATCTACAGAGGCTAAATCTTTTACTTCCCAAATGGACTATTCTTCTAGAAGGGATAATTCTGTCAATACTAGAAGCATTTTATTGATAACCTATTTATTATATCTAGACATATATACTCAAAATCATATAAACTTGTTCCAATCACCATTTTAGTGATAAAGATGTAAAGGATGGTGTTATACGCAATTGGATTTACTTACAATGCGGCAGTAATTCATGATCCTCAGGTTGGTAGAACAGCAGTTAAAATCAAAATCCAAAGACTTATCTAATTGCTCCCAATAATAAGTCATGCCAAAGATGAAACAAATAGATATTATTATTCCACACGAGCGACTTTCTGATGTGAATCGTATTCTTTATAATCATAAGGTTGGTGGAATGATGTATTATGATATAAAGGGTAGAGGGCGTGCAGAACGAGATGTAATAGAGGAAAAAGTAGGTGCATACTCTACTGGACGGAGATACACTCCTGAGTTTGGTTCTCACTAAAATTGAAGTACTTGTACCTGATTCAATGTCTAAACAGATAGTTGACGACATTTTAAATGCTATAAGTACTGGCTCATCAGCAGACGGTAAAATCTTTCTCAAAGATATTTCTGAAGCTTATGATATAGGATCAAAACATAGTGGTGATTCCGCACTCTAAGGATTTAATGTCTGATATATTACAATAGTTTATCATCTGTGGGGGCCGGCATTGTATTAGGATTGAAGACACTAAAGCTCATTTCTCATTTACATCTTTTTCCCATGCTTTGTCCGCTGTGAATATTGTTTCGTAAATTATTGATTATTGATACATTCTTGCCATTATATGACTCATAAGCATACTTTGGAATAGAAATTCAAAAGGGATTTTCCAAACGCCTTCTGGTACTTTCAATTTACCATTGATGTCTTCAACTCCATTCACACATATATGAATGATCTAATAATTCTGGATACAGTGTTATCACTGCGGTACTTGCAAAACATGATAACACACTTAATCCTTCAATAGTTACTCCATGTCCATCTGGTGTAACTAACATTCCACATGGCTCAATGATATAGTAGTATTTGTCATAATAATTACATATCTGCATCCAGTTAATTCTACTTCGTTGTGATGGCTGCTGTGCTTCATTATTATTACTATTACTACCTTGACTTCCAGGAAACCTTAGAGAAATATGTTCAGGCTCTTCTGGCAGGCCATTTAATCCACCATTACAACGTTCTACTCTTGTATTCAAATTGGTGACACATGCTATATATGATTCACCAACTTTAACTATCCCTGAACTAAAGTTTCTTGGACTCCATTGAATAGGGCTATCATGTCCCGATAAATTAATCCTATCACAGCCTAGATCCTCCTTATAAGAGTAAACACACAATTCAGCGAAATCTCTTCCATTATGATATAGATTTACAAATACCTTTAATCCTGAACTATCTCCATTATTATTATCAGCTTGTGCTTCTAGCATTCCTTTTGGTTTGATAATTGTATATGTCGTCATAAAGATTGACATGATTGCAACTAATATAGTCACCATCCTTACAGTCTTCATTGCTTTATCGATACTATTAATTTTTAAATTTATTTATCATAATACATATACAATATGAAATCTATAAAGAAATTCCATAAAATCTTATAATCTTATAATATTAAAGTTTAATATTCTAACTCTCTGAGATAACAAGTTATTAATAGTCTAAAAGTATAAGATCTCAGAGAATTATATTTTATACTGTTATTATAATTGAAAACGTATATCCATGGATATTACGCCGTTCTGATGTAGAGTTAAATATTCTAGAGAAAGAAAGCAATAGGAAAATACTGGAGGCTTTAAGAGATGTATATCCAGCTGGAAGGAATGCTCATGAACTTGCTGAGATAACAAGTTTACCAATAAGACAATCTATGCACAATTAAAGGAACTATCTAGAGGAGGTTTCATTACTGAATTACCCAAGACATCTAATACAAGAAGAGGAAGACCTCAAACACATTACTCAACAGAAGAACAGAATAGCATACAAAGACAGCGTTCTAGATTTGTGATAGAAGATACAAAGTGGATTTACAGTATTTATGATGACGATGATGAAGCGGAAAAGATGAATCAGAAGAAAAGGTCTATCCCCCTTCCTCCTGGAAATGTTGTGTATTCAAACGAGTTTATAGAAGTCTGGCATAAAATAGTAGAAAAAGAGGAGGAGGATGAACTCTGTACAGTTTTTAAACTTTCTAGACAAGACGCTTCGAAGAATAAGTGAATCTAAAGATGATGATAAAATAAGAAGAATAGCATCATCGTCATCACTCCCATCAGCAAAATCAAAACAAATAGGTGAAAATTATTGCTGTTATTCTCTTTGTGGATTAAATCATGAAGCAAGGGACTTTATACAAGCTATGCTGCTTTATCTATTTGACCAGTTAGAAGAAAATAGTAAATTTATCAAGCTCTTAAAGGATAACCAATTTCTAACACAAGAAGCTTATCAGCGTCTTGCAGAAAAGATAGAAGCAAGAAATCAAGTTCTGGTAGAAGAAGAACAAGTGAAGAAGGGCTGCAATCATATTATCGACGTAACTGGTAACAATGATCGCCATATTTCTCCTAGAACAGCAGGTTGTGAAGAGTGTGAAATAGAGAAAACTCAATGGGTTGGCTTGCGTCTGTGTTTAATATGTGGTCATGTAGGATGTTGTGATTCTTCAATAGGGTTGCATGCAACAAAACACTTTGTAAATACAGGGCATCCTGTTATGTTGCACTACCTAACAAACCTTGGAAATGGTGTTATATTCACAAGGTATACGGATAGATGGATAGATATATCTCGTATTCTTTCCATACATTCCTATTTCCTACAATTATAAACTGAACTATTATTAGATAGAGATAATGCAAAGAGATATTCACTCAGACTCAATACTAGCTTTAATAAAGAACAAATAATATCCTGGTAGTAAAGAAGCTCTTCAACAAACACCTAAACATTATACATACCTACTAAGATCGCAAAACAATTTCTTAATATCTTAACAAAATTTCCTGGACCAGAAAGTATATGCTTCTATGGTCTACCGTTGCCTCTGTTTATGTGTCCCACGAACAAACAGATGTTATACATAATGAGAGTACAGCAGTAGGGATGTCTTCTAATCTGATTAATTTAGAAGAGTGTGT
>DATFPS010000170.1:0-3383 GCA_035264705.1 Nitrososphaeraceae archaeon
GAATGGTTATCACAATCCATAATACATAATTGAATATTCACGATAGAGTATTTTGTAATTATTTAAGACTTTAGATAAAATAATCATTATCATCAGGTCCTTCTAGTCTAGCATATTTTAGATATGACTCGACGCACTTGTAACAGGATTTAAGAGTAATAATGAAGAATACCTTAAAATCAAACAGGTAGCTGAAGATAAAGTAAAAGATGTTGTAACTAACAATAAACTAATCTTAATTTGCTACTTTCTCAGTAATTGAATCATTGAGAAACAACTCCGGATTATATAATTTCGTAATATATGATAATTCAAATAATACTACTATCTCTTACAGATCTAACTATTCTTCGTTAGTATCAGAGCAGCGGCAACAATCATTTAATGATAGCTATACTGCTTTGATATTAGAAGAGGCTCAAAAGCTTTACAATAAGTTAACAACAGAATTGACAAATAGTGTTATAGCAGCAACTGCAGCTATTATGGAATCATCATCCTGGTATCAGAATCGTTCCCTTTTTAAGTATCGGTTATCTATATAATAAGATATTAGTTTGCAGATAACTTAGGAAAGAAAAAAGCAGGTAATAGATCTATACTTTAACCAGCACAAGACTTATGCTGAAATTGCGGAGATAATAATTGCTGTCTCTCTAGGGTCAAAAACAAACAATCCTATCGGAGACATTCAAACATGTATTACTTATTGATAGTAATAATGTTATTGTTAAAAGGAACGCTAGAACAAGGTTCGCCTATCTTTCAGCACTTCTGTAAGAGAATAGTATGTGATTATGCTAAGTAGAAAACTACTAGATTGAAGTATTTATTTTACTTTTTTCGATGAAAATCTTAATCTGATCAGACGAAGTGTTTTACAAAGGTTTTTTGTTAGAAGGTATCAGGCGAAGACAGATACAAAGGAGATGGTATCAATGCTAAGTCTTTTAAAGAGGATCATTTAAAGTCTAAGGCTAAAATGAACATTGACAATAAGTGAAGAAAAAATCGTGTTAGAGATCTGTATTAACTGCTTACCTATCTACCTACCCAAAGAAACTAACTCTGAAACTTTCAAAGATAAAATCTCAGCGATTTAGACATTCATATGCATAACTTCTCATATAAACGCTAATAGTAGGCAGTAGAGAATGTATCTTTTGCTTTCTTTGTAGTTGCTTCTTTTCTATTTTCTTTTCTATTGAGAGAAAGTTGTTCTTGTTGTTGTAGTAGTAGTACTATCTCTTGATGCGTGCTCCCATGCTTTTGCGCTGTTAACACCTATTCTAGAAAATTCCTTTACATTATCTCTTGCTGTTTGAACAGATGTCTTGAATGCTTCCAGATTTGCAAACATAGCATTGTTTACTAATTTAGTTACCGCAATTGTATTATCTGCAAAAGCGCTAACTAGTCTTGCATAATGTTCATTCATATTTCTTGGAGATGTCCAATTTGATGTAACTGCTCTATCTGCTGTCTCTATCTGGGGTACCAATGCTGATTGTAATGAATTGATAATTTCCCTTTGAGATTCTAAGTAGTTGTCTGCCATCTGTCTGGCTGCTTGAATAGTTTCTTCTTGATACTCATTAACTGATTGAGTATAACGTGGGATTTCTTTCCTTGCTTCATCTGTTGTCCTTCTGATGTTGTTCTTGGTTTCATCTAATGCTTTATTGATATCTTGTTGTTGGTCTTGTCTTTGCTGTAATAGTTCTTTTGATGTTACTTCTTGTTCTTGTCTTCTTTGTTCTTTTGTTGTTGATGACATATTTTTATCCCTAACATACATATAGTAAATTGAGTATATATGAATGACTATAGAACTGTTCCTCTACTATATACTAAAAGCAATATCCTCTTTTTAGGTTCTAACTACAAAAACATAGAGCATTCAGTCAGTCGTAATATTATAGAAAAAATAAAAAATCTGTAGAAGCACATAGAAGAACAAGTATCCTATGAAATCAAGATAGGACACTTAGTGTTCCCGAGTAAAGAAGAAAACTAGCAGCAATCACCATTATAAATACTAGGCTCACGAGAAGCTTAATGGAACGTATCTAATTATCATTTTCCTCAGCCAAGAGCTAAATATGGAATTTTCATAGTGCAATAAAAAGATGAACATTAATAAATTTCGTCATTGAACACTTTAATGCATGGACCAAACCCCCTTCAGCTCAAATCAATCATTATGTCATAGTTAGACTAACTTTTGCTAATTCTGCTTTAATTAAACAAATTTCAAAAATTACTGAACCCACTTGTCTGCAAGGTTCAAATCCCACTGGCCCCAATGATATTTAAAGTTTCAAAAGGGTGACATCACAAATTAAAACTACGGATAGCTTCAAGTTTGTATGAAAATGTATTCATTAACATTTTGTATTATAGCTAGTTTAGGATTGCCAATAATATGAAAGTTTTAGTTGCGCGCGATTCTCAAAGATATGCGCAAAAAACATTTCCTCAATCTCTTTGTCAGATTGTTTCGAGTTACAAATATTGATGTCTAAATTATCGTTATAGTGATGCATATTATAATATACGGAATGTAAAAATGAAATTAAATCGTTTGTCAGTTAGAAATGAAAGAAAAAGGGAGCCTCATACCGCTTCACGTTTATGTCGTGTTTTACATTGGACATGTATTGGCGTCGTCAACTATACGGTACTATTTAACCGTAATTCTGTATTCTTTTCTATTATTCTTATTGTTAACCAAGTATTTGAATCATTATTATTGCCTATTCCGGCTAAATTAGATAAATCGTTAGATGTACATATTACATATAGATAAAACAACAAAACCTTTAAAGCTCAGAACTTCTGTGATATATTTAGGAACCTGCTTTTAGCACCGATATCGTCATGGATTCCTCCGGAGTAACAAATATCCGTTATTGGTAGGAATTAAGTATATTATACAAATAGATGCTTTCTGTATTTAACTTCTCCAAATTTATGGGTAGGCAACCATTTCTCTTTATAGAATTAATATTGTATAATATCGCATGATTGGGGTTAAACTCTAATCACCGAAGAATGGCGTCTCTCAAGCCATTTCCTCATAGTGTTGGACGCCTCATCAGCAGAATATTTTCTAACGTTAATAAGATATGTAGTCTGGGTGTTTGACTATAGGCTAGCTTATATTCTGTATCCATTACCACGTAAAGCAAAATATATAGATAATCAAAAAACCTTGATTACTATGATGCGAATGTCAACGAAAATGGCAAAAGCAATTAATGATCAAATTTCCTATGAGGCATCATCTGCAAATGCATACATTGCAATCGGATCGTGGTGTGAGAGAATCGGATATGATGGAAGTGCCGCCTTCTTCTTTGAACAAGCTGCAGAAGAAAATG
>DATFPS010000171.1:0-2772 GCA_035264705.1 Nitrososphaeraceae archaeon
GACTCAAAACAACATACAAAAGAGATCTCAGATTTCCTAAAAGATCATGGATGCAGTATAAGTGATAAAGAAATAGAGTCCAGAATTACAAAACTAGAAGAAAACGGAGTAATAACAGGATACACCATATCTATCGATACAAAGAAGATTAATCGTCGTGTAATACGTGTTGCGCTTGTAACGTTCAAAACATCTCAACATCTGAGGAGTAGAATAGAATGCTTAAAAAAATATCTTGCCGATGCGCCTTTCGTAATTTTCTCTGGGAGAACCAGAGGTGGATATGATTGGATAAGCATCCAAGCTTTTAAAACAGAAGAAACTGCTGATGAAGAAAGTGATATATATAGGAATCTTTTTGGAGATATTATCCAATCATATGCTGTTTATGACTTTGTTTCAATAAAAGAGCCATCTTTTCATTCTCTGATGCATAGTGACAAAGAATATAAGAAATTCCTTAATGAATGGATTCCGACATTCTAGGACGCTATCTAAACAGTATATATGGTTTTTTACCGTTAGTTCTTAAATGATTTACGACTTGAATTTTTGAAACGTATAGTATCATCAATCATGGCATGCACCTTTAATCTTAAACCCATCAAAAAATTGGTTATTTCGGTTCTTTGCTCAGGTTCAATGGTGGTATGAGCTTCTTCAATTATATTGTCTATTCTAGCAAGAGTGATCTTGAGGGCTAAAGATGTCTTTTTAGTAATACTAAGTGATTTATACAGAGCCTTCTCGTGGATAGAATCACATTCAGATCCATTAACTTCCTTTAGAAACGACTTTACCTCTCTTATCTGTCTGACAGTCAAATTATTATTTACTACATGGTTCATTATCTCTGTTCGAGAATCAAAAGGTAAATTGGTAAGTTCTAATGCTTGACTAACATTCAACCGGTTGTTAAATATTTGTTCTTTGATATCATCAGGCAGCTTTAAGAGTTGAATTCGGTGTGATACATATACCTCACTCATACCTATCTTCTTAGCCAACTCGCTTACACCTCCCCATCCAAAGTCTATGACATATCTTCTAAATGCCTCTGCTTCTTCAATCGGTTCCATAGTTTTGCGTTGGATGTTTTCGGTAAGTTGTATTTCATACGCTTGTTTGTCAGACATTTCCCGAATTTTACAAGGAATATGGCGCCATCTAAGAGATTTGCAAGCATGAAACCGCCTGTGCCCAGCCACGATTTCAAAACCATGAGTAATAGGTCGAATTAAGATAGGTTGAAGTAAACCATGTTCTTTGATACTACTGATTAATGCATCGTCATCATCATTTGAGGATAATTTGTGGAATTTTTCTCGGACAGCAAACTGGGATGAACGTATCATCTTCATTTCTATAGGCTCAACTATACTTGTATCTACAAATTCCATGAATAGGGGATGATTATTGAGTACTTATGCGTTATTATGGTTTATATAATTTTTTATTGTTTTATAAAAAAATTATATTTATTGTCTAATAAAGCATCAGAGATCAAAATATACATAAATATTTTCTATCGTTATTTTTTAATAACACGTACCATTACTGCACATTTCTTTTATAAATATAACCAATAGTTTTTCAAATCAACCAAAATCTTGAGTTAATGTTTGTCAAACCGTGCGATCTGCTTAGGAGAAGACACGCTCATTAACTTTCAAACCAGCGACGATTCATATTTCGTCTATATTTATAACATTTAGCGAAAACTAATATTTTATCTATATTAAAATCTATATTAAAATCTATATTAAAATCTCATATTTTTCAGTCATATTTTCATCATTTATATGAAACTGATTATTCTATTGTATTCTAAATCAACAGTTAATGATTTTGTAAATACATGGAAGATATATATATAATTTATATCTTGTAAGGGCATTTATATTTAATTATTTATCTTTAATCAGTTTTGAAAGATTTCTATAGACGATCTTACATTTATCGAATAATTTTTGCTCATGTGCGTTATTGGATATAATGTCAAATGGCTGAATATTTTCTTCTTTCATTTCATTCTTATATTCTTTTATCCATTTTTCTATCATTTCACGATTTACTTCAAGATGAAATTGAATACCGACAGCACTACCAATTCTAAATGCTTGAGGATATAGTTTTGAGGTTGCCATAATAGATGCGCCTCTTGGAAGATCGTAGGTATCTCCATGCCATTGAAATACTCGTATCGTTCTACTTCCTGTACCATTAAACAAATCCTTTTCTCCAATGTCAGTTATATTAACGTCATACCAACCAATTTCCTTTTTCACACCTTTATACACTCTTCCTCCTACTGCCTGAGCTATAAGTTGTGATCCTAGACAAATACCTAAAAGAGGGACATTCCTTTTTATTGCATCTCTGATCAGAATTTCTTCCTCTTTCAAATAATTTATTCGCTCATAAACTGACATTGGTCCTCCGAGAATCACAATTGCGTTATAGCTTTCTGAATTGACGGGGATCGTATCTGTCTGTGCGTCAATATTTTTAATTTTATAACCATCTGATTGAAATAATTCTTTTAATGTCCCTAAAGTCTCACATTGAATATTTTGGATTGCGAGGATGTTCTTCATTGTCGTATATGTATATGCTAAATATAGGAGCAATAATATTTTATAGATTTGGATTTTTTTATTTCAATTAAGATCATAATGATTTATTGATATTAGATTCATAGGGACTTGTTGTATAGATGTCCTATCATATATGCTTCGGATATCAAACAACATTTCATAGAATTTTTAAATG
>DATFPS010000172.1:0-5660 GCA_035264705.1 Nitrososphaeraceae archaeon
AGTCCTGTTAAGTTAAGGTTTCTTTTCACCAGCTGTCAAGTAATTAAGAAGGCCAGAGCCAGAATATGATCTTGATACGTTATATAAGCAGGTAAATACTATCATCCAATGGTAAACATGAATTAGGTTACAGTCCATTACTCTCTTCCTACATGGATAATAGTCATCAAAGCATTCAGTTCTATCCTTGATATATTCCATGGATCTTTCAATGATGCTCTTCTCAAATGATGTGTGTAGTCTATGCTTGATCCCTAAAGAAGTACATGCTTCAGGATACCATGATCCTCCATCAGAATATACAGTATGTTTACCATAAAGTTTAATCAATGATCTCAAGAATACCTCTGCAACTAACATATTCCTATGTCTTGAAATGTAAACGCCAAGAATTTGATGATAAATAGGTTCTATTGCAACCCATAACCATGCATCAGTGTTACCTATCTGAATCATGGTTTCATCTATAACAAAGGCAACTATTCTTCTCTTCTTTTTGTTTGGAAAGACATTTTTTGGATCGAATTGCTGTATCCAATACCAGATGGCCACATAACTCCTATCTACAAATGGTTCTAATGCTTTTGACGTACTTCTAAGGTTCAATCCAAGAAAATACAAGTACAATGCATATATCTGATAAGGAAAGGTCTTGTCCTATTACGTTCAAACATTTACAGATTATTTTTGATCTGAATAAGCTTTAGCAGTTACTTTTGCTTAACTTAACACGACTATCATTTGATCCAAATACACTATATATTGCAAAAAAGCATGTTTTTACATCGGTATAGAACGTAAACTCCTTTTGTAAAATGAAATGAGTGCTTTTCATGATGGAATCGTTTACATAGAAAGAGACGAACTATCATAATTCTATCTGCAAACTAAAGTATCTTAAGCGTTCTATTATTTTGTATTAAAGTACATTATGATTACTATGTTTCAAAAAAAAGATTATATCTAAATATTCCTACCGCAAATCAGAGCCAGAATGCAATGGAAAAAAATGCTCGCTTTTTAAATCATCATTCGTAATTTATTTATTTAATTATTTATTCATAGAGGATTACAAGTTTATAATCAAATATATTCTGCAGTCAAAAGTATTGGTTAAAGAATATTGCAAATCTATTTTTCATTCTGAGAAATAGTTGTAATGACGTGGAAAAGTGGAAAGGAGAATATATAGAGGAGAAGGGATCTAAAAATACCATATATTATCCTTTATCCAACTTTCATATTTACCAACATAAGGCCTAAAGTCAGTGATATTGAAAGAACACCAAAACCTGCTGCGAGCAATGCCTCCTGATTTTTTGTAGTTAAAGCTTGTCCTGATCTGTAAAGCAAATAAGCACCAACAATTCCCATAAATAGAATCATCGTTGTCACAATTGTTTCGCCTAATGTTTGAGCAGACCTCGAAGGTATAATGAATGTGCCTCGAGGAGTTAGTGAACCTTCCAGAATCGCATTAATTATGCCTGATACCAAAGCAAAAAATATCACCAAATATAAAACAGAGGCAATTAGCACAATTTTAGAAACGCTTAAAATCAATGATAGTAATTCTAAATATTATCTATAAATAAATTTTGCTGAAATGAATATATTTGTATAAAGATGTATAATTATTTATATTTATGATTAATGAATTGAACTTAGTAATATGGTCCTTAACATCTAAGTGATCAGAACTAGAAATTTTTGTAAGTAAAAGCCAATAAAAATAAAAATAAATATAATATATTGATAATAATCTGAATTATCTTTTTTTGTACGATCCAAACAAGTTGTGTATCTTCTATTATCATTTATAGCCACCGCTACTTCCATAATTCTTGCAAAAAAGCCGGTCGTGAGGAAGTTCGAGAAGAAAAATATGATGTGATGCATATCATATCTTTCTATCAATTCTATTAGTTATTTGTATTGGAATGATAAAATTTTTTTGTTGGATTGATTAGATAATTGGGATCTTCCTATAACCTTTCTGCTAAAAGATGTTACAATAATTCATAACGATAATTAATATAATATTAGTTACATTAAGAGCTACATTTACATGTATAGGAAATGTGCTGCTTGCTCACGAAAAGTATCGATCGATCGATACTGTGACTACCACGCCCAATCCTTTGAGAGTCTCAAAGAACATTATAACAAATGGGTTAAAGCATATGGAATAATGTCATGGAGTGATTATCTAAATAAATTGGTAAATATGAATGATACAGGAAGATGGGTAAAAGAAGTAATCTCTATAGAATTAAAAAAATTGTGATCGAAAAAAAGAAAAATCAGATCTGTATTACATTTCTCCCATTCCACCTGGTGGCATTCCACCTGGTGGCATTCCACCACCTGGTGGTCCTCCGCCTGATTTACTGGAGGCAATTACATCATCTATCCTTAGAATCATCGAGGCGACTTCTGTTGCCGATTTGATAACCTGCTCTTTTACTGAGAGTGGCTCTACAATATCTAATTTTGACATATCAGTGATTCTGGCATTTCGTGCATCAATTCCGGCCGATTTTGAGCCTTTGCTCTGCTTTGCACGTAAATCTGTCATAGTATCGATGGGATCCATTCCTGCATTTTCTGCCAATGTGAGTGGAATTACTTCTAGTGCTTCAGCAAACTTTTCTGCAGCAAGTTGTTCCCTACCTGAAAGCGTACTTGTCCATTCTCGTAATTTACCTGCTGTATAGGATTCAGGAGAACCTCCACCTGCAACGATTGCAGGCTTTTCAAGTACATCTTTTGTAACCATGATAGCGTCGTGAATTGAGCGTTCAGCCTCATCAACTACTCTTTGAGAACCACCTCTGATAAGTATCGTTACTGATTTTGGATGTTTACAACCTTCTATGAATACCCATTTATCTGTCTCTATCTTGCGTTCTTCAACTAGATCAGCAGAACCCAAATCTTTAGGTGTAAGGTCCTCCAAATTATTTACTACTCGTGCGCCTGTAGCTCTTGCTAGTTTGGTCATGTCGCTTTCTTTGACTCTACGTACTGTCAAAACGTTCGCCTTTGCTAAGTAATGTTGTGCAATGTCGTCAATACCCTTCTGGCATACCACCACATTAGCGCCGCTAGCTGTAATCTTATCAACCATACCCTTTAACATCCTATTCTCTTCTTCTAAGAACATATTCATCTGATCTGGAGAACTGATATTTATCTTGGCATCGAACTCAGTTTTTTCAATTTCAAGAGCAGAATTGATAAGAACAATTTTTGCTTTTTCTATTCTTTTTGGCATTCCTCCATGAACAACTTCTTTATCAAGAACAATACCCTTGATTAATTTCGTATCCCGCAATGATCCGCCTGCTTTCTTGTCTACTTTGATATCGTCAATATCTACTTTATAACCAGAATCGGTTTGTTCGCAAATTTGCATTGACGCATTAACAACAATTTGTGCAATCTCATCTGCATCCTTTGACACGAGCTTTGTTTGCATGGAAGTCTTTGCAATTCTGGTCAACTGATCTTTTTCACCTCCATCAATCTTCTGGGCTAGAGTATTAAGGATCTCAATAGCCCTAACAGCACTCTTCCTATAGCCATCAACAATGATTGTGGGATGAACATCCTTTCCAATTAATTCTTCTGCCTTTTCAATCAGCGCTCCTGCAAGTATCACTACAGATGTAGTACCGTCGCCTACTTCATTATCTGTCGCCTTGCTGATTTCAACCATCATTTTCCCTGCCGGATGCTGAACATCAATTTCCTTCAAAATGGTCGCACCGTCATTTGTAATAGTGACATCGCCGAGAGAATCTACCAACATCTTGTCCATGCCTCGGGGGCCAAGCGAGCTTCTTACTATTTCGGAGATCAATTTTGCAGCAGTTATGTTATTTTTCTGAGCGTCTCGACCTTTTGTCTGGGTTGCTCCTTCTTTCAATATTAATATTGGCATTCCGCCAGCTGATCCTTGTTGAATTGACATTTTTTTCATTCACCTTAAAATTATGAAATAACTGACATGGGTGGGGATATTTTAAACTTACTATGAAATATTCTTATGGATCTTCAATAATACCGTTTTGAAGCGATCTTTATAGTAAAAGTATTTAAGTCAATCTTGTCGCATGTATCTGCGACTAGCTATTAAATTATTATGACTTTGCAACTAAACAAATAGAAGGGCTCATTTGAATAATTCGTCGTACTTTCCTGCAGATATATCAGTGAAAACTTCCTTTGCAGGCTTTTCTTCAACTTTTACTCCACTGCTTACACAAGAACCGATCACTTCTTTTACAGCACTCTTCAGATCCTTAGCATAGGAGCTATCGATTTTCATCTTGGCAATTTTAACAGCGCTGCCCATGGTTATATTTCCAGCAAAGTTGGTGCCAGCAGCACCTGAACCTTTTGTGATACCTGCCTCTTTGGAAACAAGAGCTGCAGTAGGAGGAATTCCTACTTCAACTGTAAACTTCTTCGATTCAGAATCGACTTCAACTTTGACAGGAACTTTCATTCCTGGAAAATCCTTAGTTTTGTCATTGATCATATTTACCACTTGTAATACATTTACGCCCATTGGACCTAATGCGGGTCCAAGAGGTGGGCCTGCACTGGCTTCGCCACCACTAACTAGAGCTGAAATGGACTTTTTGTCACCCATGTATAAGACTAGTCCTTAAACCAGCATATAAACTCCGTCATTAAGAATTAAGTAATTTTAAAAACATAAAATAATAATAACATAATGAAATTATAAAAACGATCTTATTATCCAATATACTCAATTATCCAATATACTCAATGACACCAACTTCAACAAGCCGCAAGTCATTTATTAACAGATACATAAGGCAATAATACTTGTAAAATTGTTCGAGATAATAAGAATAGGTCCCTATAACCTTATAATAATTCCACACATCTAGCATAGAAGTCTAGCTGCATTAGTGTAGCATAAGTCCTAGAAGATAGAGAAGTATTCTTCACTTTTTTCTGTATTATTAAATAATATCTCTGTTACTACAATTGGCTATATACATTCAGATACAAATGATGAATTACAAAGATTGCATTTAACGGTAATGGATAATATTATTAGATTCATAAAGTTTATTGATGCAAATATGAAATCTATTAGTGTCAGTGACAAGTCCTTCATCTAGAAATTAATTTTTTTTAGGTTGTAAAATTAAATACTAAATCCATAATGTAAAGAAATTGAGCTTTCTAAGAAAACTACAAAGAGAAATAAACTTCTTTCTAACATTAGATGAGAGAGTATTTTTATCAAAAGAACAAGTAAAAAAACAACCAAAACAGATACCATTACGTGATTATATTGCTGAAGTGGATAATAGAGCCAAAAACACTTTAAGGCGCTAATAATAACAGTACTTTATTTTGAATAACTTTATTTTAATAACAATATATCGATCTCTTGACACTCAAACTCATTTATCCCAACATAATTAATCAATGCAAGAAATTATCAAATGCACCTACAAAGAGACATCTTCAACGATAGCATTTACAAATATCACGAGAGCACTAAAAAAGAGACCCTTTTGAATACTTAAAAGCGCAACTCTTTGTTATAACATAGCAAGAAGTAGAGGCAGTCTACCATTATTATAACAACCGATATTATTACCGCTTTTGGA
>DATFPS010000173.1:0-2230 GCA_035264705.1 Nitrososphaeraceae archaeon
AAAGTCATATTCTCCTGCTTCTAGATCTGCTGTCGCTACTTGAGCAGAGCCTGCTGGGGTTATAATACTTGTATCAAACATCTTACCTGCATTAGGATCTTCTACTCCAGTGCCCGAGGTCACTGTATGTGGAGATGAATCCTTATTTTCCACATCAATTGCATCACCCTTCTTGACTGTCAGAGAAGCAGGCTCATATGCAGGATTACCAGGAGTAGCTGCACCCGTAGGAATAGTTAGAGTAGCAGCGGCAGCTGTTGTTGCAGCAGGAGTACTACCAGCTGCACCACCAGTAGTACTACCAGCTGCACCACCAGCACCTGTTGTTGCTTCATCTTCATCCATTATATTACCACTGCCTTCCTTACTTGGTATTTCTGTTAGATTACTTCTATCTACTGAATTTATTATTCCTGGTTTTGGCATACTGACATTTTCAAACAAATAATACATTATTATACCAGTGATTGCACCTAATACAAGAATTGCTATAAACGCAGTTTTTCCAGTTGAACCCATAACGGCTTTCTACATATACTTTATTGATCACCCATATTAATTCCTTGATAATATACATTGTAATAATAATATAATAATATAATAATACCATCCAGAATTACAAGTAGACCATATACTATCTTGCATTGTCATAGTGCTGAAACGGTTGTTTTGTTTATAGGGCTCAATTTTTCTACGGACAATACAAATAGACAGAATATATACGATCATTTGGGAAAAAGGAGATGGTTTGGTTGCTACCCATCTTGTATGAGCACATACGCTTATAGTCGATTGGCTTATAATTATCACAACTTTTTTATTTTAGTTATATTTTGCATGAATAGCAAAGAATGAAGAAAATGATTAATTCAAAATGTGCTCTTTGTGGCAATAACCTTAATTTCAGATATAAAGCAATGTCCCAATGGAATATTTCTGGTGATCTTTGTGGAGAATGCTATGGAAAAAAATTGACTGAGCATTATATTTCGACTGATCGTTGAGAATCACAAAAATATTATATCTTCTTTTAGATGTTGTTCTCTTGGTCCATAGTTTTCTATCTTTTATGACAAATAGACTTCATATTTCCATGAGCTTTTTATATTAGGAATCTGCCTATAGTTATATTCTTGTCTCTTTAAAAAATTGTAGTCTTAGATGGAATACATAATTCCTCCAGACACTATTGGCACAAATTCTACATTGCTAAGTTCCTTAATCCGAGCAATAATTGCATTAAACCACAGGCTATCGATTCCCTGACTCCAGATAGTTATCTTCTTATAGTCTCTTTGAACTCCACCATGAAAATATCCTTTACAATCCTCCACTGTGATGTTACAGTATTTCTGACTTACTTCGTAGATTATACTTTCCGCCTCTGCTGGTAAATATAAAATGGTGAGGGTTGGAAAAGGAATAGTATTGCTTGATGTTGAGGATGTATCTTCTGCCATTATCTCTGCTCAGATTTATTGTAATGGGCGCTAATATCTGGATTTCGCGTTAAGTTTTTTATTATGCATTTTGTAACTTTTAGTATGACATATGCAAATAAATGAAAATTAACCTATTTCTTAGATATTCACTATAATTTTCCAAATAGTCTAAATAATTTATATAGATTTAACTATCAAATATTGAGATGTCTAATGCAAAGTAATGAGGCTATTTATATTCAATGTGTATATAATATCATTAACAGTTCACTAATATTGATTAACACAAGAAAGACTTCTCGTCAGATGTGAAAAAGGAGTTATAGTATTACAATATAGCAGTACATATTCTCTTAGTGTTTGCATCTCCTAAAATAGAAGAACTTGTTTACAATTTGAAAAAAGATCTTGCAATAATTATTGTAACTCATAACATGCAGCAGGCAGCTCAAGTATCAGACTATATGCTGCATTCATGTATCTTGGTGAATTAATCGAATACGGACCAACAAATCAGATATTTAAAAACCCTGAAAAAGAACTTACAGAGCGCTATATATCAGGTAAATTTGGATAGGATCTGTTTGTTTGACTAGGCTTTTAGACCTTGGTATAGATCGTATTCATAACATTATTATGGATATGGCAAACTATCTGAAAACTCGGTATTAACCGCTATAGAATCCTATGAAGAAGGCATCCGCATAAAAAGCCAAATTTTTGACTGGTCAGAAAAACTTCGAACATTACAAGAAGAAGTAGCAGATCTTGCAATAGAATTGATTGCA
>DATFPS010000174.1:0-4984 GCA_035264705.1 Nitrososphaeraceae archaeon
GGATGAAATGGAGCACTGCCTCCTCTAAGTATTGCCGCTGGATCAGGTACTACCCTCATACAAGGAACTTCCTGATGTAGTAAGACGAAGGCTGCAATTGTAAATTCCTCGGATGGAAGATCGTCGTACTGAACCCAATTGGCTAAATCTCGTCCGTAACGCATAAAGCGAGGGGTTGTATCGTATTCATTAGAACAAAACTCGCCGCTTCTTGGATCGAAACCATTTTGTACTCTCAGCCATTGCTTGAAGTCAGTAAGATGGTCACTCCCAGGCTTTAGGGTTAAAATTCGCTGGTCCAAACGATTAGCCCATCCAACTATTACCCATCCATCCTCTGGTTTTAGACCAAAAGCTGGAATCTTGGTTCCCTGCAGTGCAAACTGAGAAATATATGGTCCCTTTTGTGTTCCTGGGAGATTACCACGGAAAATTGTTTCTGGAGTGACTCTAACATTTCGGTTAAGGCCATGGAAATCAGAAAATGATGACAAATCCTCTGCCGCTCTGGCAATCAAATCGCTATTTTCATATTCATTAACATTTACATCCCGTGCGAGGGCCATCCAGTATACTTCAGCCATTTCGCCTCCGCCCTCTGATGAATCAATTCTAGGAGCAGGTGGTTGAGTTAATCCAAATGGATCTGGACCAACTAGAGAAAAAGTCAATCCTGCCAAAGGATTAAAGAGCTTGAGAGAATCGCCCCTCTCAGGAATAGCCACCTTAACTGCTTCCCAAGCTTCAAACGTCCCAGTTTTTGCTGCTCTGAGGAAGGATTCATACGATTCTCTATCTGGCTCGCCTAATTTGTTATGGATTAATCCTTTTCTGTAATTAGCAATATAGGTAGGATGACCATTCTCACGGTAATCATCTTCCTCACCATTGTTTTTATGATCTGGCCATTCTACACCATAGGTTCTTTCAGCAGCATTTTTACGTATCTCAAATCCCATTCTTTTACGCTCTGACACACTCATTGGAAGCATAGATGTAACGTCTTCTCCTCCTGCGCTATTGCCCTCTGCAAAGGCAAATTGTTTGTTATTATTATTACTATTTTTCATATTAAAGAAACCCATTCCGCCGAGGGCGAGACCTGTACCACCCCAAAACAAAGCCTTCAGGAAATCTTTACGAGTTATCTTGCCATCTGATAAGTTGTTGTTATCTGACACTCTTATGCTTATTCTCGTAGATTATAAAAGCGTTGTTGTAATTTCTTGATATTATATTTCCCAATACACATTAGCAGAAAATAGATTATATCCGTGTTACTATCTTATTCTAGTATTTTATCCAAAATAGGAAACTTCTATATTTCTTTACCAGTTGAATAAACTAACTAGTAAGATTTATACAAAAAAACAGTATCAAAAACAGAATCGGAATAAGACTAAAAAAAAGATTAATGATAAAAATTAATGATAGTTATTCTTATGCTTTGGTTTGGCTTTTATTAATTTCTGTTTCGATGGCCAATCTAAGTTGGTCATCATTTTTGTCAGTATAATCAATTCCTAGAGTATCAGCAATAGATTCCAGCTTTTCTCTACTTGCAGCTGTATTTGTTGTAGTTGACGAGGATGAGGATGTTCCCGCATTTTTAATCTCACGAAGTTCTCTTTTTGCTTCAATTCTAGCCTTTTCAAATTCTGTAGTAGCTTTACCGAAACCTCTAGCAAGGTCTGGAATCTTCTTTGCACCAAAAATGAGAACTACAACTATTACAACAATAAATATCCACTCAAATCCTGAAGGTATCATCTGCATCATCATATTTAGAGGTAAGATTTCCATTTCAATATTCATATTAATAGCAACGATTTAAGGGTTTTCCTTTAATACACTTTACGAAATCTCAAGGGTTTTCTTCTCTCTCCTTCTGATTGCCAGCATACCTATAAGATATATTGTAATCATAGGCAATGCGATAAACCACATAGTAATTCCACTACCATCGGGAGTTATCAATGCACCAAAAATTACCAAAATTATAACGGCATACCTAAAGTTATTTCTCCAAAATTTCGAATCGACTATACCAGTCAGAGAAATTGCGTACATTACGACAGGAAGCTCAAAGGCAATTCCAAATCCTAAGAAAAATTGCAATACAAAAGAGATAAACTCGTTGATATTAAGAAATGTCTCAACACCTATTGCTACACCGTAATTATATAGAAAATCAAGCGTAAATGGAATTACTATAACATACGAGAACGCCATACCTATGATAAACAGAGACACAGTAGGGAGAAACACATTGATTACTCCAACTTTCTTTGTGTGCTTGCCAATTGCTGGAGAGAGAAAGCCATATATTTCTTTGATAAGTATTGGCATAGAACCAATAAGACCAAGTAATAGTGAGACATATACATGAGCGAAGAATGCCTGCCCAGGAGCTGTTTGAATTAGCTTTACCTCTGAAGGAACAAGAGTGTTTTCCATATATTTGGTAACCTGAAGAGCAATATTCCTAAAGGGATCAGGATAAGGATAATATAATTTTAGATTATTCGCGTTGTTGTTGTTATCACCATCTAAATCTAATATAATCGGTTTTATCCCAATACTCATACAAAAAATAGTAATAATTACCATAGAAATTACAATACGGAGTATTCTTGAGCGTAGCTCATTGATATGCTCAAATATAGACATCCCAGAAGACGACATAGCTTCGTTTAACAAACAAACAATATATCTTGGAAATATAATAGTGTGTCGGCTGATATCTCATTGACTATCTTTGATAATTATATTATAATATAACGCTACGTTCTGCAGAGTCTTTTTTCTTCAAAACTCTAGCTTGCTAAAAAACCTATTCTCTTCATTGGAACTTTTAAATTTTTGATCATCTTCTTCTTCTTCTTTTCTTCAATACTCACCTTCACGCATATGAGACATCCCAGCAGCTGATAAAAATATCATAAGAGTGAGTGAGTGAGGTATTATAATACAAACTCTATACTTTTTATTTTTTGACGTTGTTGATAATCATTATTGTTTTTGTATCGGCAGCAGTACATCTCACTAAAAACAACACAATAAGTAAAATTAACAAGTTAAGCCATTTCTATATATATATATAATTTCTACATTTTTACATTAAATGACAATTTTTAGACAATAGGATAAAAATATCTGCTTTTAAAAATCAAAATTGTAAAGTCATTCTTAAATATAGACTATTGCTTTGGATATTATGGCGATGTTAAAGATTTGAAGAGGAAGACAAGGCTATTATCATCATTATCATCATCATTATCATCATCACCTTTCTCCTTTCTTACTAATCAGACTTTAATTAAATATACACTTGTACCATCAATACCTCTAATAATAATAGCAATTCTATCTGTCAATCCTAATACTTGGATAGCATCTGATGTTGATCACTTTTACTTTGAGATAATTGCTGTAATATTTGCGGCAATAGTGGCATTTTACTGCATAACACGCGCTTATACATTAAATGATAAATTCACTCTTTTTATGGGTATAGGGTTTCTTACGAGTGCTTTAATTGATTTGATGCATGCCATAATCTCATACAACGCTATGGATGACCCTTATTTTCTTAGATACTTTATACCACAGACTTGGTTTGCAGGAAGGACATTTATCAGCGCTATGATGGCAATAGCAATCACAAGGTTTGCCACAAGACCAAAAGATTCTGAACAGTTGTCACGCAAAACATTCATAACTTATTTAGCTCTAATTGTGATTTTAGCAGTAAGTGTCTCTCTTGTCTCATTCCTTACAATTCTTCCAGGAGTAGTAATTGATTTTCCTATACATAGACCATACGAAATTCCTTCACTGATACTATTTTCAATCGCTCTAGTATATTTTTACAAAAATCAGCTTTATCGTAGAAATGATGTGTTCTATAAAGGAATTCTAGGCTCGCTAATAATTGATATTTTCGCCCAAATTGTAATGTCTTTTTCTGTTACGTTTTTTGAGTCAGGACATAATGTAGCTCATATATTCAAGGATACAAGTTATTTTGTCATAATTATTGCTCTTGCACTATCAAGTATACAATATAATAAGAGATTGAGAGAAAGAGAACAGGAAATTCGTGTTCAATATGAAAAACTAAAAGAATCAGACAAGGCACAGAGGGAGTTTATCAATGTCGCAGCTCATGAATTACGAACTCCTATACAGCCGGTGCTTGGCTTATCAGATATTCTTCGCTCTAAAATAAAAGATAGCAAACAACGTGAATTACTAGAAGTTATAACTAGAAACGCAAAACGATTGCAGAGGCTTTCTGAGGATATATTGGATGTAACAAAAATCGAAAGTCAGTCACTAGTAGTTAACATAGAACAATTCAATTTAAATGATGTAATATCAAATGCAATACAAGACTATAAAAATGAAATTGAAAAAACTAATGGCAACTTGAAAATATTATACAAAACTAATGATGACAATATTATTGTAAAAGCAGATAGACTCAGACTAGGTCAAGTCATTTCTAATCTGATAAGAAATGCTATTAAATTCACTAAAGAAGGTGTTATATTGATTACTGTAAGAAAAGATGATAGCCGAGTCTTTGTTAGCATCAAAGATACTGGTTCGGGTATAGATCCAGAGATTGAACCAAGGCTATTTTCAAAGTTTGCTTCAAAGTCTTTTGAGGGTACTGGATTAGGATTGTTTATCTGCAAAAGTATTGTTGAAGCTCATGGAGGTAAGATATGGGCTGAGAATAATGCCGATGGAAAGGGAGCTACATTTAATTTTAGTATTCCAACAACTCCCATACAACAAGCAAATATGAAATTAGTTGATTCATATGATATCAGACAGTAGGTAAATTTTGATGGTTGCTATTATGAGGATCCCAATGCTAGTTTTAGGTTAATTAATTAACCTGTAGAAGACAATAGAGTTCAACTCTATTCCTACAACGACTTGCTAAAAGGACATATATCTATATCAACTGATT
>DATFPS010000175.1:0-6637 GCA_035264705.1 Nitrososphaeraceae archaeon
GATAAATAGAACATTCTGCATATAATAGTCAGCACAAGAAATGTCTAATTCCAGCTCTTCATCTGATCTCAATGACGGTTATGTATGTAAAATATGTGGTCTTGCTTTCTTAACTCCTCAATCTCTTATAGCACATATAGATTCTGAACATCCAGAGGCAGAACAACCTGAGATATTGTAATGTAATAGAACATAATATTAAAACATCGCATTTAATAAAATATTAAGTAATGCAATTTAGGATAGTAATTTTTTATTAATGTTGTTATCCATCGTTAGTAACACCTATTCATATATACATATTTTGCAATTTTATCTGAACTAAATGTTGGTTAGATTCGTCTTTATTGCGATATGATGCATCGTAAGCAGCATCGATTGTTTTAATATAACTATTTAGATAACTTCTATGTTTCCTTCTGTTTAGCGCTGCCAAAACAATACAACCAAAGAAAGGTTATTTGTTTGTAATGACTGTAATACTAATACATTTCAAATTGGCTACTGATTATAAGATAAAAAAGTATGGTTCTATAGAAGATATATTCATTCTTTGTGAAACATGTCATTGGTGCGCTACGTATTTTGATAAATCCAGATTACCTACAGAGAAGTGCATTATCTGCTTAAATGAGGAAATGTCAAGCTTTCCTATTTTACCCAATGAATCTTTTACATTTAATTGTAACGATAAACGTGGAGTAGATTTAGAATTTAAACCTAGGAAGAAGCAGAAGACGAACAAGAATGAATAGCTACAACAATGCTTTGTAAGAAAATAAAGATATTTTTATTCTAAATATAATTCTGATATTTGAGAATGAATATCAGTATACAGAATAATTGAAGAACTAGAAGAGATGATATAATCAAGAACGAAATGATAATAATTACTTCATGCATGACATATGTAAGCAGCAAAAGTAATCAAAAATATAAAAACATGTTTTTAATTCTAAGTGATGAGAAATGGAACAATTCTTCCAGGAGTTTTGCGATAAGGTGATCGCAGTAGATTCGTCAATTAGGTTTATTGGTATTGCTGATAGACATGGAAGGTTATTAGCTACATCAGAACGTAAAGGTTTGAAGCCCTTGTTAAATGAAGAAGAAACAGCACAATATGCAATCACGGCTGCAACGCGTCAATATACAAGAATTAGGTGGCAACCTCTTTTAGGTAAAATTGATTATACTTGCTCCCATTACGATAAACTGCTTCGAGCAACTATTCCTATTACTGACAAGGACAATCATCTTTGTTATATAATAATATTTACATTTGATGTTGAAACCAACAATTTCCATCAAATTATAATGGAAAAGATAATCCCAATGATTCGTAAAAATGAAAGTCAATTTCTTGATAAGGTTAATGATTTAGAATTTAATAAGTAATTTATTTATAATTCTTACTTCAAAGAAAGGATAAGCAAAGAATGGCTGATAAAATCAAATGTTCACATATTCTTGTTAAGAAACAAAGTGAAGCTATCGCAATACTTGAACAATTAAAGAAAGGAGAAAGTTTTGCAAATTTGGCTAGACAATTTTCTATTGACAAAGGTAGTGGAAAGAAAGGAGGAGACTTAGGTATTTTTGGAAGAGGCATGATGGTAAAACCATTTGAAGATGCTGCATTTAAGCTTGAAAAAGGACAGATTTCAGAGCCAATCAAAACTGAGTTTGGATATCATATAATTAAGAGGGCAGGATAAAATGTAATTTCATATTCTTTTAACCCAGTTCTTCCAGATACAAATTAATTCATTATCTTTGTATCTAATAGAATTGCGCCTATTTTGTTCACTTTGCCCCTGAAGTTGTATCAAATTTTTGACATATATATTACGGACATTATTTTGACCATGAGTTACTCCAATCAACACTTTTTTTTGGTCTATATATAAATAATCTAGAGACAGAAACCAGTAGAAAGGATCAACAGCCGTTAATTGACTAATACTAATCATATAGTTATAGCAAATATCTGAATTAATATATCTGATAGATCTTTATAATAGTATTCTCATGGCAATGTTTACTACAGAGATATTGTGTATTGGAAATGAATTGCTTTCGGGTATAACTGTCAATACCAATGCTCATTGGATTTCACAAAAAATTACGGAAGTTGGCGGTCTTGTAAAAAGGATAACTGTCATCAGCGATGACGTTAAAGAGATATCTTTGGCAGTAAAAGAGTCCATTGCAAGAAAACCAAATTGGCTAGTTATTTCTGGCGGTCTTGGTCCTACTTATGATGATAAAACCCTTCAAGGAGTTGGGCTTGGTTTAGGTGTGGAACTTGTGCTCGATAATACAGCGGTAGAGATGTTAAAAAATAGTTATACACGACATTCAACAAATTATGAACTAAACGAAATTCGATTAAAGATGGCAAGGATTCCAATGGGATCGATCCCAATCCAAAACCCCGTTGGCAATGCACCCTCTGTTCTAATAGATACTGTTGAAACAAACATTGTTTGTCTACCAGGAGTACCTAAAGAAATGGAAGCAATATTTTTAGAAAGTGTACTTCCACAAATAAAGAAAAACATTGGTGAGTTCCATATTGCTCAGTCCAGTTATGAAATAATTGGTGTTAGTGAAGCAATGCTTGCTCCTACTCTGTCTAAGATAGTTGAATCGAATCCTCCCGATTTGATTTATCTGAAAACACATCCCCAAGGGTATACTAGTAATAATATACCAAGGTTGCGTCTGCAAATTCTTTCAAAAGGAAAGGATAAATCTGAAGTTGAAAGGAGATATGCCAATATCTCAAGTATGCTCGTTGAAGAAATACGCAGGCTAGATGGAAAGATACTCTGAAATTCTGCGTACTAACTGTATATAGAAACAAAGGGTTATTATTATGCTGATAATTATACTGCTTAAACCATGGATGGTAATTTCAAATATCTGAGATCATTTTAGTTTGAATAATGGCAATACTAGTAGAAGTGTTAGAAACCCGCCTAAAAACCAAGCCAGAGAGTATCCGGATTGATTAACAATAAATGAAAATAGTATTGGTACCCAGAAGGCATTAAATAATGAAATACCATTGACATAACTGACTGCAAGCGTCTCATATTCAGCATGAAGCCCTTTTACTTGTTTTGCTTTAGTATAGACTATTACAAAACCTGCAGCCAGAAAAAATCCTGCAATAATAATTGAAAGTATAATAACATATAGTGTATTAGCAGCGATCATTGCCATACTTGATGACATTACGATGCCAGAGATGATCAATAGCTTCTTGGCGTCCTTGATTCTGTCATAGATTTTTCCAAATAAAGGAGAAGATACGAGGGCAATTATCAAATTAAAGCTTCCTACAAAACCAGCTATTGGAGGATCTATGTTCAAGTGATCTGCAAGATAAAAGACAGTAAATGTCAAGGTTAGATTGGATCCTATTTGAAAACCAAGTAGCGCAATTCCAAGTACAATGAGAGATTTGTTAAATAATATTTGACGTAGTTCGGATATTTTGATCCCAAAATCTATCTGTATCTTTTCTCTTATCAATGCAATGATTAATAATAAACCAGTTACTATGCCTAATAGCCCACTTAACATTAAGCTTATTCTCCAACCAGTAACTTCTGCTAATATGATCCATCCAAAAATACCGATTATCCCACCTAGAGCATGTGCTGAATTGAGTAATCCTACTCCTAATCCTTCTGATCCTTTCCCCAAATATTTTGAAATTAAGATAACACTAGGACCAAAGAAACATGCCATTCCTAAACCGACTATAAATCTCAATACTATCATGTGAAATAAGTCGGTAGATAGTCCAGAAAGAAATGCTGCAGATGAGGTAATCAAAATTCCATAAATGGCAATCTTTCTTGGGCCATATTTTGCAGCAAGGATTCCTGCTGGTATCTGAAATATGCCTATGCCTATAAGAAAACTTGATGTAATCAATCCAAGCATAGAGATATCTTGTTTGAAGTCTGCAGCTATGAAGTAAAAAATAGAAGCTATATTGAACCAATTTATAGAGTACAGTATTCTTGCAAATATCAGAGAAAAGACAGAGGTACGATTGATTACTATGACCATCTACATGCCATACTATTGAATATATTTCTTTATGATGAAAAATGTTTATTATAATTAGTAACACTTATTCTTACATATCACAAGTGACCTGTGATATTTCATCGTTCCTTGAATAGTTTTAAAATAAGTGATAGCAGCAAGCAAGCAAGATCTGCCACTTGATTGTTATCTATGCAATCACGAAATGATTGTTCGTTTGCATAATATTTTTTTGTAATGTAATGCATATGCTCATTCTTGTATCGGTTAGACTTTACATATTTCCACATTCCTATTTCTATTTTATATTCATTTTTTTGTTTTAGTAGATATTCTTTAAAAAGATATAAAAACATACACTATATCATTGTATTATCTAACTACCATGACTGAACATTTTGCATGATGAAGAACTTTATTTGATATGCTGCCAAGTATCATTTCCTTAAAGTGGCCCATACCACGACTACCAATTATTATAATATCAAATTTTTCCATCTCGCTATATCCAATAATTTTGGAGGCAGGGTCACCTTCTATAATAACAGTATGAATATTTATTCCACCCTTATTAGCCATATCTTTACATCTTTCAAGTATTTTTGCAGATTCGCTTTTATAATCTTCGCGGACTTTTTCCATAACTTTTGCTGAATAAATATAAACACTAGGAGGATCTTCTATTATATGGGTGACTGTAGTTTGTGCTCCTTCTATTTTTCTTGATAAAAAAATAGCATGTTCTAATGCTCTGAATGAATTTTCTGAACCATCCACTGGAACTAAGATCTTTGATAGCATCGTGCCATATTATTTAACAATATGATTAAATTCTTTACTATTATCATGAGCAATTATAATTGGGTAATGGGTACTAAATTTAGTTTATAAATCAAGCTGTAAATATATGATCTCTTTTGTCTGGCCTAATTATTATATAATTGGTTCATGCACATACCTATGAGACGTCTGACTTAAGGGTTCCAAGAGTCAACTAACTGATCTAATTAATCCGCAAGTAAATACTTAATCAAAATTTAAATAACTCTTTGAATTGAGATCTGCAATTCGTAAAGGCTCTGGAAGCCATTCTTCCTTTTTGATTAATCTCTTGATAATCTGTATTGCTGTTGTTAAACTGATTTTGTGACCAACACTTACATAGATTGGTTTCTTACCTTCTTTTTTAATTGTAAATCCTAGAACAGTACCATCACATTGTACAGATTGGTCTTCCATTATAGAACCACAAAGTATACTTTTTGCAACCCCTATTGTCGGTTTATCAATTAAGACACCTATGTAACTGGCCAAGCCACATTTTCTTGGATGCAATACTCCATGTCCATCGATAAGTAAAAGGTCATAACGGTTTTTTAACAATTTCAACGTAGTTAGTATAGGTTCTGATTCTCTTAATACGAAAAGCCCAGGAATATATGGATGCTTTACAACACTCTTGGTGTTGACTGATTCAATCAAGTCCAATGTATTTTCCTTCATTATTACAGCTGAACAATATGCAGTATTCCTCCTGTAAGAGACGTCTACACCACAAATATACTCTATTTTTTTATGAAGAGTATCTTCGGATATTACATCTTTCGCAATTTCTTTTTGCAAGTCTATTATATCAGAATATATTGACAAATGGTCACTGAACATAGATATATATTCAATATATTATCATCAATAAGTAGTAAATAGTAAGGTATTCTTTTGATAATTAGATAAGAAAGAGAAGGAGATAAAGAGATATACTTTGTTAGAAAAACAATTTTCGAATAATAGATGGACAGTTGTTAAATTTTTTTCTTATCGCCGAACTGTGAAAAAATGGAAGATGATGGTAAGAAATATCATAGTATCTATATCATGAATATTGTAAGACTACTAGAGGAAGCAACTCGATCGAAGTAATACCAAAGGAGGAGCAAGAGACATTATCTTGTCTGTACTCTCATGGTAATGATTGTCAAAATATGCAACTAAAAATATTGTATCTATTATATTAAAGAGAAAAAGAACTGACCAAGACTAGGATCCATCTATATGGAGTGATCTGATCAGTATTGGAGTCACAACTTTATTTTAAATCTGATTCACTGCACCAACAGTTGAGCAATCCGAGTTTATCTCCTTTCTTCCTAAAGTCCAGTTAGAGAAAATGATTGATTGGTAGCCAAGGGGGAGATGAAGATGAGAAATTAATAACAACAGAGTTGTATGCTAGTAATCTATTTACGATATGATTGTGTGAGAAAATAAAAATTCGATAATGTTACCTTACATCGTGCAAATTTTTTTTTCACTGAACCGAAATCTGCCATTGTATTATATACAATTTCGATTAGCGATCATTATCCTTGATCTATGGAGGTGTAATATTACGATGTAGGACAAACTTAACCTCTATCAAATGGGTTTGCAACAAATATTCTAAAAAATTAACATATTCTGACAAACGTCAAATTCAAGTCTCTAATTTAAATTCTTGCTCTTGGTAGATTCCAATTATATTTCATCGCAAGAAGACGAATTGATGTTACTGCTAGTATTGATGGTATAG
>DATFPS010000176.1:0-2196 GCA_035264705.1 Nitrososphaeraceae archaeon
TAGAATATAGTGTCTTCAGAAAGGATCGTATCATTTCTGCCCAGTGCTACTGAGGTTCTATATCAAATAGGTGCTGGAGATCAGATATTCGGTGTAACCCACGAATGCAAGTTTCCTGAATCGGCTAAAAGAAAACCCAAAGTAATCAATTCTTCTTTCGATCCAGCTAAAATGAACAGTAAAGAAATTGATAATAAAATTGTAGAACTGATGCAATCTGGCAGAGACATATATGTAATAGATGATCGGATCTTAAAAGAAGCAAAACCCGATCTCATTGTTGCGCAAGGTGTTTGTGAAGTTTGCTCTCCATTTACAAAAGAGATAAACAGAGCCATTTCTATACTAGATTATAAGCCAGACGTTTTGATTCTTGATCCACATGATCTAGATGATATTTTAATAAGTATAATGGATGTGGCAGAACGAGTTGGTAGGATAAAAGAAGGTCGAAAACTGGTAGTATCCTTGCAAAATCGCATCGATAGTATAAGAATAAGATCTAAACAAAATAAACCAAAGGTTCTTTGCCTTGAATGGATAGATCCATTCTTTACCGCAGGTCATTGGGTACCACAAATGGTAGAAATTGCAGGAGGAATTAATGGACTTGGTTCCTATGGAGAACCATCATTTCGCATAGATATAGATGAGATCATAAAGTTTGATCCAGATAAAATCATTTTAATGCCTTGTGGTTTTGATATTGACAGGACATTAATTGAATTCAAACAAGCAAAAATTAGTAATGAATGGAAATCCATATCAGCTGTTCAGAATAACGAAATCTTTGCGGTCGATGCAGGAGCATATTTTAGTAAACCTTCACCAAGAACAATAACAGGGCTTGAAATCTTAGCAAAAATAATCCATCCAGATAAATTCATGGATACAATAGTCCCAGCAAATTCTTTTATAAAGATAAAGTAGAATGAGTCTGCTGGTACACCAACTATTATCTTAGCGATGTTCATATCATTTGCTACTCTTCAATAACTCTTTCTAAAATTATGAAAATCTTTTCTGAAACAAAAAAAGGTAAGTTAAGTCACTTTTAAAGACCTAGGTAGATAAAAGGAAGATAGTTAGTTGTAGTCTTCATTTATATCATGATGTATTCTGAACTTTGATATACTTGAAAATGACTAGGTGGTTTGTTTCCGGAGAATATTTTATTTATACATACTTTACCTTTGTAACGATAAGCAATAAGGACACAGATCTTTTAATTTCGAAAGATTTGAAGCTTCGTGGAAACCATTACCAACGGATCTGCTACTTATGGCATTGTTACTATGTAATATAAAATGATTAATTGGTTGTCAGAAAGATTTATTCTACCAGATCTTAAAACACCATTAGATAATATTGAGCAACAATAACACTCTAACAGATGATGACCGCAAGCGGCTAATCAGGGACTGGTTGTGGGAGATTGAACAAGAGTTACCTGAAATAAGCTCTTCTTCACTCAGTCCAGAATCAAAAGATAAGATTAAGACCTTGTTAAATCAGATTGGAGATATTGTTGTTGTAGAAGAAGAAGAAAAGGATGGAGAAGAAGAAAAGGATGGAGGAGACAATTATCTATAGTTTTACAATCGTATGCCATACCAAATAGTGCCCCTTCTTTTTGTATTGTAATAATGTTGGCCTAGCTTATGTTTATATCGTTTGTTAGAACAGATAATCTATGCTCATTATTTCTTCTTATGGCCTAACTTAAATAGATAATTATTATGCATGCAAATAAATAGAAAAAGCAATACTTTATCGCCAGGGAAGAGAAAAGGAGGAGATAATAATATCTTATCCAATAGAAAAAATAATGATGTCGGCAAGATATACGCACCAAGTTACACATAGTTAAGGACAAGAGTTATTGTCAATATAATAACACAGTGGCAACTACATCAGCAAAGTATTACGTTCTTGGGAGATATGACTAATAAATGATAATAGTAAGAAACATGAAATCAACCCTTAGAAATACGTTTATTAATAGAAAAAGAAACGAAAAGAGAAGAAGCATCATTAATAGCAGAAAAAATATCAGCCACTTAAAAGATAAAACATTATCATTAAAAGTAAATGATGATACTATCTTTCCAGCTATATTATTTAGATAGGAAGCTAATCTTGATTGCAGTTTTCTGAGGCTTTTCCTTTTTCAATATTGTCCGTATCAATAGATTT
>DATFPS010000177.1:0-2922 GCA_035264705.1 Nitrososphaeraceae archaeon
CCTGCTTCCCGCATATGGTAACCAGATATACTAATAGGATACCATTGAGGAACATTTTTTGAACAGTACTGTATCATATCTCCGATGAGTCTTATAGAAGGCTTAGGAGGATAAATATAGGTATTTCTGGCGATATATTCTTTTAGTATATCATTTTGAGTCGTACCTCTAAGATCAACAGGCGACACTCCCTGTGATTCTGCAATACTAATATATAGTGAAAGAAGTATCGAGGCAGTCGCATTAATTGTCATAGAAGTGCTAACTTTATCAAGAGGTATGTTTTGAAAAGCCGTCATCATGTCCTTAATTGAACTGATAGCCACCCCAGTTCTTCCCACTTCACCTTCGGATTGAGGATCGTCTGAATCTCTTCCAGTCTGAGTAGGCAAGTCAAAGGCCAAGGACAAGCCAGTCTGTCCGCGATCTAATAAGAATTTGAATCTATTGTTTGTCTCTTCTGCACTCCCAAACCCACTATATTGTCGCATTGTCCATAAACGTTCGCGATACATGTTTGGATAAAGTCCACGCGTATAGGGAAATCTTCCAGGTTCCTCTTCTAATAGATCGAATTTGGATAAGTCTTTCTTATTGTAAACCCTTTTTACCGGGATTCCTGAATCTGTTTTTATTGGTTCTACTGGCATACTTTGACATTCACCTCAATATCTCATCAGCTAATTGCTCAGCAGCATAATAGGGATCAATTTTTTTAGTTATTAATTTTTCAACGAGATCATAATATTTTTTATTCGAGATTAACATATCTGAAACTTTTTCATCAATCATATTTAAAACCATATCTCTTAGTTCTGATTCAATCATTTTTTTCTCTTTCTCTTTATAATGCATTCTTCCGGCCTTTAGCAATTTATCAATAATATGTGCTAATTCCTTTATTCCCATCCCAGTTTTTGCTGAGGCTTTTATTACGACTGGTTTTCTGTCTGTGTTTCCTATTAGATCTAAAATGGAGTGGAATAAGGAAGTTGCGCCCGCTAAATCTCCTTTATTAATAATATAGAGATCGCCTATTTCTGATAACCCTGCTTTTATTGCCTGAACATTGTCGCCCGTATTTGGTGTAAATACAACTACAGTCATATTTACAACCTTAGAGATTTCTATTTCTAGCTGTCCTGCTCCAACGCTTTCTATAACTATAAGGTCATACCCAGCTGCGTCCAACACTCTAATCACATTACGCAGAGAGTGTGAAATTCCTCCCATAGCACCTCTTGATGCCATACTACGCATAAAGAGAGTATTATCCTCGAGAACAGTCTGCATCCTGACTCTGTCTCCTAAGATAGCTCCGCCTGTAATAGGACTGGTAGGATCAACTGCGAGTATAGCCATTTTATAACCCATAGCCTGCAATTCTGGGACTAATTTACCGATAAGTGAACTTTTGCCTGCTCCTCCAGGACCTGTAAAGCCTAATGTTTTAGCATTGCCGGTTTTGTTAAATATTTCTTTCAAAATAATTTTTGAATCAGGCTCACCATTATCGACAATGGAAATAGCTCTCGATAATGAACGTCTTTCGCCTTCTAAAATCCCCTTAACAATTGGAAGCATTCCCTTTAGTAATATTTTGTCAATATTAAATAGTTCTTGTAACCAATGAGTAGAATGAATTTATAAAATAATTAAAACAATAGCGATAATTCCCTGGCTCTACTAAGTTAAGAGGTTAGCACGTTAGCTCTACATTATGACGTATAGCTAATGTGATACATAGTTTGTGATTTGAAACATTATTCTGTTTTGTTAACAGCTGGCTGATTGGTATTTAAAATATTCTATGTAGAAATGAATCTACAAATGTCTTGACAGCAAATCTGAGTCTACTAAAGGATGTCTTTACAAACCTTGATGGTGATTACCATGTTCATATACCATTTGATGAGCAATATCAGAACTTGATAAAGATGAAGTTTATTATGTTTACATATGGTGAAATTTTACGATGGATATCAATTTTGCCTTTATTTATAATAGTTGCATATATATTACAGTTAGCTTTTTAAAACCAAGGTATACATATTTTGGCAGGTTTATATCAAGAAACAGCAGAAATTTTATAAAAAAGAGATAAAACGACGACAAAAATCAATGATAACTTACCTTTTTCAAGCAGATTTGGAGTAAGCAATTAGAGATGAAATTCGATCTAGATCAATTTCATCTCTAATAATGATATTGATAATAAATATTCTCAAATCTATTAATCCAGAGTTGATCGATTAATCCTAATTTAATATTCAAACTGAGTCTACTGTACCAACATATTACTATATTCTCTGCTTTGACCAACTTGACGACGGATCTGACGGCTTAGATGACGAACTTGACGTTTACGAAAGAATAAGAAAATTGAACCATTTAAAAAGGATTCCTTTTTGTAAAGTCAAGCATTTGTAAAAAACCAACGCAGGGTTCTAAATTGAGTATCTAAATATCAATATACTATACATAATAAACAGCATCAAGCATGAAATAAAACCAATATAATATAGGTTGTTAAGTAATAAGCTCTTGTTCTGCTGTTCTTTGTTAAGCATATCATGCTGTTTTCTTTTCTGCCTCCTATAGCATGTCTATTGTTGTTAAAAATTGACAAAAACCAAAGTATTTTGAAAGCACATAACATAGAACTTTATACATCGATTATATAGATATGAAGAGTGCTATTACCAATACGACTGTAAAGATTCAAGAACAAAGATCGCAATAGATGCATAGTAGTAGTGGTAATACTCGATAGAAGATCACAAAATTCTTTTAGAAACTAGTAAGTTAAACGAGCTGCCGCCGTGTTATGTCATATATAATTATATATTATAGTACTAGATTGATATGCTAATATTAAATTTTCCAATGAGACTTATATTTTTTATTATATTTTAAATTATT
>DATFPS010000178.1:0-6219 GCA_035264705.1 Nitrososphaeraceae archaeon
TCGAACCGATGAATCAATACGTAAATTTGAGGAGGAAGCAATTCAAATTTTGCATAAATCTATTCCAAAAGAAATAAGGATAGTCGACACATTCTTTGATCCAGCATTAGGTGAGGCGACAGTCTTTGTTAAAAAACCTTCGTTGCTTGTCCATGCAGGAGAGGATTTTGACAATATTGACCTTGTTGAAAAGACTGGTTGGAAGGTAAGGATTAGAAAAGCTCCTTTAATAATGGATGTCATCAGAAATATTAATGGAATTCTTCACGATACGGTAAATGAAAGAATTCGCTTTTACAAAGAAGTTGGAGAGAAAATTTTTAGATCAAAGTTGAATGAAATAGCGGAGGCAAGTTTAATCACTCTGGGTGGATTTGGCGAGATTGGTCGTTCATGTTTATTACTCACAACTCATGAAAGTAAAATCTTGCTCGATTGCGGGGTTAATGAAGCCGCTAAGAACGCACTATACTCTTTTCCAAGATTTGACGTAACCGGCCTTGAAATGGATGAAATTGATGCGGTAATTTTGAGTCATGCTCATCTTGACCATTCAGGTTTTTTGCCAGCTCTTTTCAAATATGGATATCACGGCCCTGTATACTGTTCCGAGCCAACATTACCTGTAATGTATTTATTGCAAAGAGAGTATATTAGGAATAAAGATTATGTATCGTTATTCTCTCTGCAAGACATAGATGCAGTGGTGATGCACACCATTCCCTTATCTTTTGGAATGGTTACCGACGTGTCTCCTGACATAAGACTTGTGCTTGGTAATTCTGGTCATATGATAGGCTCTGCATCGGTTCATTTACATATCGGTAATGGCGATCACAATCTTGTTTATACAGGGGACCTGAAATTTGCAAAGACATTATCTCTAGAAAATGCATCATGGAACTTTCCAAGAGTTGAAACAATAATCATAGAAAGCACTCATGGTGGCAAGGAAGATATTTTTCTGCATCGTGAGGAAGCCGAGAATCGCTTTATCACTAGTATTAACAACACAATAAGTAGAAAAGGAAAAGTCCTGATTCCGGTATCCGCTGCTGGCTTGTCACAAGAGATTATGCTTCTAATTAATATGTATATGAAAGCTGGTAAAATAGATGAGGCAAAAGTACTTGTCGAAAAGGTCATTTCAGAAGCAACATCAATATATGAAGCCTATCCAGAATACCTTTCAAAAGAGCTGAATATGGAAATAATGAAGAACGAAGAGTCTCCACTAGAGTCAGGTCATTTTGAAATTATTGAATCTACGACTCTACAATGTGAATCTGCAATAATTTTGGCTCCTTCTTCGATGTTAATTGATGGTCCTTCGACAGAATATCTAAAGCAGATATGTAGCGATCCTGATTCTAAATTGATTTTAACTTCGTATCAAGCAGTCGACACGCCGGGTAGAAATATTGAAGATGGCAATCGACAAATCACAATTGGTGACCAAAGTATCAATATAGAATGCCAAATTGAAAAAATAGAGGGATTTAGTACCCATAGTGATTATAACCAGCTCATAGCATATATTAGTAGATTAAGACCTAAACTTAAACGTGTATTAGTTAATCATGGAGAAAGAGCTAATGTGCAGAATCTCGCTACCTCAATCAATAAGATGTTCAAAATCCAAACCCAACACCCGTTGGTACAAGAAGCTATAAAGTTACTCTAACCTTTGATCATTAGTAGTATTATGATAAACACATGTTACTATGAACAATAAATAAATAAAATAGCTAATTCAACCAGCTAGACCACATATACTACTATGACGCATTTAGATGAAAAATAATACTGCTATTCATAGATTATTAAGGTAGCTATTCTATTGTTGTTGGACTACGGAGCACTAGTAAAGTATTTAACATAATATTAGGACCATATTATTGGCCGAAGATTATCATTGTTGCTTAAGTTTGACCTATAATCCTCTTTTCCTATTCGCCAAGTAGCAGACAAAATGACAAGTTTGAGAATACCAGACTAATATATAAAAACAAGTCGTCAGTTAGAATATATGTAAATGCTATGAGTCTTAAATCTCTATAATTCCCTATTATTCTTATTACTCTGATAGGTATTATAGGAAACCTTACTTATTGTTTGACGACAGATTACTAATATACCGTTTTACACTTGGTTTTATAATATTAGGTAATAAATCAAATTTATGATTGAAGAAGAGAAATAAAAATTATTTCAGATCGTATGCACCACGCCAAATTTTTACACCTGGGGGAGTTAATACAACCCTTTCCTCGCCCAGCCTCGCGATATCGCCACCAATTGACTGAACATATCCGTATAGTTCATCAATTGCCTTTCGTAAACCTTCTACATCTTTCTGTGCCAATGGCGTAACTCGTAGAATAAGGATTGTTTGCTTCTTGGCATCATCTTTTATACTGGCTACGTCGCTCATATCTCGCAGAGTTATTGCTTTCAAATAAATTGGTGTCTTTTGTGTCTGCATTGAATCCATTTATCCTATATAATTATAGACAAATCCAAAGGAATCAGCAAATAGTTATGCTGGTCAAAAGACATTAACAGACTGGTTGATTTTAAATTCGTAGTCCTTCAAGCTCGGTGTCGTTTGCAGGCAAAGCCGATATTTCTTCTTTATATCCGTTGATCTCAACTTTTACTTTTGATTGATTTCCCCTAGGAGCGTCAGAATAACGCAGCACAATTCTTGCTGCCATATTCAAGATCTTACTATCGCATTCTATGCATCTCAGAATACATCTAGGTCCTACGCATTCACTTGCTTCCATTTTTATATCTCCGTCTATAACCATAGCATCAATCATATCATTTTCATCTTCATCTCTGCCCACGATCAGCTTTGCTTCCATAGACAATCTAAAATGTCTTCCGATCTTCAAGAGTTCTACATCGTTGATACTTGGAATATTCTTGGTATGTTCCATAACATCTCTAATTCTTTTTGAAAATGCAGGATCTGTTAACAAGCATCCCCCTGCGGCATTGGGTGGATCACTTATGTTAAAATATTTTGCTAGAACAATTTGCTCTTTGCGTGATCTCCCCTTAATATTACATAATTTTTCACGCTCAACCAATCCATCCTTTTCAGCTTCTGTGGGAGTTAGATGTTTTGCTGAAAGAGGCCTTAAGATTTTACCTTTCATCTCTGCTTCTTCTTCTATTATATGCAAAGCACGGTTATTCTGACTCATTGGTCTTTGGAATAGAACTTCACCAGTAACTACAAAATCTGCCCCTGTTTTTTCCATATATTGTTTCGCCGTTCTGTACATCATTGCTCTACAATCAATACATGGATTCATCCCAGATCCATATCCATATTTAGGATGCTTCAGCATCTTTAAATACTCTTCACCATAATAAAAGGTCTTCAAATGTACGCCTAATTCTGAGGCAACTTCTTTAACACGATGACCGCACCCCTTTCCACAATCAAAATCACAAAATGGAGTCTTGATAGCCACTGCCTCAACCTCAACGCCCTGGTCTAACATCATACGAACGGCTAAATTACTGTCTAATCCACCGGACAATAATGCGACTGCCTTTGCCTTCTTCTTTTCCTTGACCTCAGAGGGATCTTCTATAGTATTACTTGACATCAGTGTCTTGGAATTATTTTACTATTATTAAAGTTAGTTCTTGAGGCGAATACATTTATTGCTGTCTCAGATTACAATCAAAAGATGGCAGCTGAAGGAATTGCAAACTTTGATTCATATGCCTGGCTTGCTGTAGGATTGTTTATCACTGGTCTACTTGCCATAATGGTTTATGAAAAATCAAGTTCGAAGACAAAACAGTCGAAACAACAACAGCAAAAACGCCAAGAAGTGGGATCTTCATCTGATATCAAAAGAGACTAAAGATGAACCGTTAGTTAGAGAAATATTTCTAAAAGAAGGTTTCAAATCGCTAACTGCAATTCAAAAAAAAGCAATACCAGTCATTTCAAGAAAGATTAATAGTCTACTTGTTGCTCCAACTGGTTCTGGTAAAACAGAAGCAGCTGTCATACCAGTATTTACACAATTATCTAACTATAAAATACACGATAGGGGTAAAATCAAGGCAATATATATCACTCCATTACGCGCATTGAATAATGATGTACTTAGAAGGATCATCAAATATGCTGAATCTGAAAATCTGCGAGTACAAATACGGCATGGCGATACTACTACTAAGACTAAGAGAAAAATTGTTGAGGACCCACCGGATGTATTGATTACAACTCCTGAATCACTTGCTGTAATTCTAACAAGCAGTAAAATGCTTAAGGCATTAGATTGTTTGGAGTGGGTTATAATTGATGAAGTACACGAACTTGTATCAAATGAACGAGGTGCACATTTATCTATTGGTCTAGAGCGATTACAGGCTGCAAGTGTTCTGCCGGTTATAAGGATCGGATTGTCAGCGACATTAGGTAATTTAAAAGAGGCTGCAAGCTTTATTTCGGGCGTTAATAGAAAATGTGCTATTCTTATAGATAATTCTCTGCGAGTATATGATATAGATGTCAAGTTTATAAAAGGTTCCATCAACAATGTTGCTCATTTCATAATTGAGTATGTAAGAGATACTAAAATAGAAGGATCAATTTTGCTGTTTACTAATACAAGAGATGAAGCAGAATACATTGGCACTATTTTAAAGAATCAAAATCACGTTCAAGTGGATGTTCACCATGGTTCTCTGTCAAAGGATATGAGAGAAGAGACTGAAAATAGGCTAAGAGAGGGCGGGGCTGGCATAGTTGTTTGCACTTCATCATTAGAACTTGGCTTAGATATTGGCTCAGTAGAATTGGTAGTACACTACGGCTCGCCAAGGCAAGTTTCCAAATTGATGCAAAGGATTGGTCGTAGCAGGCATAGGCAGAGAAGCTCTGCAAAGGGGTTGATAGTAACTAACATTCCAGATGATGAGATTGAGGCTCTAGCAATTATTCGAAGGATGAAAAAAGGTTCAATAGAAGAACAATTAATGCATACAGGCGCTTTTGACGTTTTGGCTCATCATCTAGTAGGATTATCTATGCAAACAAGAGATCCCATTAGATTTGAAACTGCTTTTGATTTGGTAACAAAGGCCTATCCATTTCGTCTGATCACATTTAATGATCTAAAAGAATGCATAAATTTACTTGATAGTAATGGTATAATAAGATACAATAGGGAACAACAATCTTATCAGCGCAGAATAAAGGCATACAAGTTTTACTTTGAGAATCTATCTATGATTCCCCACGTTTTAAAATTTGAGGTTATAGATTCAATTAACAAAAGAAAAATTGGATCTCTCGATCAGCAATTTGTCGGAGATTATGGTGAGAAAGGAAATATTTTTGTCTTAAAAGGTTCACAATGGCGCATACTTTCAATAGACGAACGCAGAATGCAAGTCAATGTTGAACCTTTACATGGCACTGCAATCAATATCCCTTATTGGGTAGGAGAGATGATTCCTGTAGACTTTAAGACCGCTGAAGAAGTAGGCGCTATCCGTAATGAAGTATCCAAGAATCACATTAAGATTTCCACTTCTGTAATTGACGATTCTATCAAGTCTTTAAATATTATTCCGGATTCGAAAAATATTGTAATAGAAAATTTAAACGCAAGAAATACAGTCGTTATTCATTCTACTTTTGGCTCAAAAGTCAATAATACAATATCTTCTCTATTATCTACAATACTATCCTCTCAGCTTGGATACTTGGTAGAAACCAGATCTGATGCATACAGAATTATGCTATCTTCAACTGCTAGAATAGGAAAAGGTCATGTTGAGCGTATACTTAGAGAAACATATGATACTGAAGCTATAATCATTGCTTCCTTTACTGGCACTCACAATATCAATTGGAAAGTTTGGATGGTGGCAAAAAGATTTGGTATGATAAGCAGAGAAGCGATATATGACAAAAGAGTAGCGCGTATGATTTATGACAGATATGCTAAAACTCCGATAAGCAAAGAATCGATAAGAGAGATCTTACATGATAAATATGACATTACCCAGACAGAAAAAATAATGCATGACATACAAAATGAGGTAATAAAAATTCATTGGATTGAAACTAGCTATTTCTCCGAGCTAGCAAAGCCTATTTTAGAACATTCTGCAAAGTTCTCCGCTACACCATTAAGCATTGAAAAAGGGGTAATTGAACTTGTAAAAGAAAGACTG
>DATFPS010000179.1:0-2546 GCA_035264705.1 Nitrososphaeraceae archaeon
TTTAGTTGGTAAACAAGAATCATATGCCTCATGGGTATATTAGTTCTAGCAGTGGAAAGACAGATAGAATTGCATATTTCGTAGCTCGAATAAAGGTTGACTAACCAAGTTAATCAGAGGCATATAAGTTAATTCAATAACTGGATTACAAGTAATAGTATAATTACACAAAGATAAATGCAACATTAAAATAATTAAGACAGACATTTTTGAAAAGATCAGAAAATATAGAATTGCCGAGTATAGAAAATTTTTTTGCTTTAGCAGATGACTCTATAATCATTAAGCCATTTAATAGACAATGATTATTTCTTTTTTTACCAGGTATATATCATAGTAAAATGACTAGGATGAAGTATTGTTGAGTATCCACTTAGACACTAGAAAAATTCTATTTATAAGATTCATTATTTGATGATCATTGTTGTATTTATTCTCCATGCCACTCAACTATGATACTGAATATCACAGCGATCCTAGTTATTATCGATGAACAATTGTGTATAACAGAGCAGTTTATCATCTTACCTTATGCAAAACGGAATATGCCGCTTTTGTGAGCAGGAATCAATAAGGTTGATAACGTGGTAAGCAAGGGTGCTCAGTGTATAAAATATTGTCATATACAATGTGCATAAATATTAAATATTAGGATAATCGAAAATTTGATTTTATTTGATTATCATTCATGCTAAAGGATATCGTTGGACTAGAATTTATGGTGATTTGTATTATTTATTATACACAATATCTCCTTATAAGATACCATGTAAGAGATCATCTGTCGATTATATTATCATAGGCCTATTTTTGAGGATTAATTCTCACAATCCATTACCCTTCTTTTTCCTTTCGCCTCTTCCCGTATGAGCTATTTTGGAATGCACCTTAAACCTCTGCTTATCTTCAAATCTCATGTCACAATGCTTGCACTTGACAGGTCTATTATTATCGTTTTGCTTCTTATTTCTTTTGAAAAATAACTCCATAAAATCTTTCGAGTATTCAGATGCAATATGAGTACTTAAACTATGCTTAACATGGTTAGTTTAAACACAGAAGGGAACAACCAGTGGATTATGACAAAAGAATGAACGATACGATTGCAAAGGTCCAATAAACCTTTGTGAGAATGGAGCGTCAAATATCAAATAGTTTATTGGCTATAGATACATTTGTTGAGACTCTTTCATACAAATTTTTCTAATTTTGCTGTATTACGGGGTTTTGTTCTTAGAATGCTCCTACAGCAAGGACATCTTATATTCTTCCATTTAATATATACATCACAGATCTGACAGCGTTTGTTACCGGCAGAATAATAACTACCTCTTTTCTTTTTTTTTACCCTATATTTTTCACAGATGTTTTTGCACAGCATGTTATTCTTCCTAACTTAAAGAATATTTGTAATCATTAGTCGTTCTATCATCATCTTCATGATAATTGATTGTGATAGCACCTTTGCAATATAAGGTCTGATTAACTAAGTTAATCTAAGTTAATTAACAAAAGATTCTGAAAGTACACTATCGGTGAGGTTCTTAACGGTATTTGTTTGTTTACTACTATCTATTGTAATTTTATTAGCCATTTCTATTACAACAACAATTACGATAGGAGAACAAAAACAACAACATCAACAACAATGAAACTTTGCATATGTGTCATCATCATAATCCCTTATACCTGATTTTAATTTTGCAGCTGCAGGCGATTGGGAATGTACATCCCACACAATAGATGTGATAGAAGTTAACCCAAAGGAGCAAGACTCTAGCATGATTGAAATTCCAGAAGAAGGTGACAGAGTTAGAGTTGTTGATGCAGGGGTAACCGATGATCCTGATGGCTATCCTGGATAGAACGAAATACAACCAGCATGGCAAATAGATGTATTAGAATAACAATGGTGTCCTTTTTTTGTTAAAGAGGAAATAAATCTATTAGTAAAAAAGGAGGCATATATCAAAAGAGGCTATGAAAACAGAGAAAGATTTGTGCAAAATGGTCTGAATATCTTGTACTCTGTTCAAACCTATTGTAGAAAAGCAAGTGAAGAATAAAGAAGAATTTAAAAAATTGACATTGATTATATATGACAGATAGTGTAATAGAAGAATTTAATCCATCGCTCATAACTAAAGAAGAAACAAAAAACAGGCTGGAAAAATCTGTATACAAGTTAGTTAGAATTCATAATCATATATATAAAAAATATCAATAACATATTGTGATATTATGATGTTTGTGTTGGAGTGTATGCCTGTTTCAAATCCTCGTTAGAGTAAATCTCTTTTTGTTTTGTTTTTCTCCTTGCAAATCTTGGTTTGTATCTACCAAGCAATATTGAATTTCCAACTACCGTTACAGAGCTCATTGCCATTGCAAGACCTGCTAGCATTGGAAGCCATCCAAATATTCCAACTCCCAAAAATGGTACTAATATGCCACCAGCTATTGGAATTAATCCAGTATTATATGCAAATGCCCAAAAGAGATTTTGTTTTATCTTTGACACAGTCTTTCTTCCGAGATCAAGTGCT
>DATFPS010000180.1:0-3128 GCA_035264705.1 Nitrososphaeraceae archaeon
CTGTCTTGATTGTGAGAAAGTTTTTCATTATCATAGTACCGACCATATTAGTTACCGTTGTTTCTATTCCCTTTCTAATAATAAATTGCTGTATATCTGAGTACGGGATATAGTAATTGGATCGATTTCTTTTTATTATATCTTCTGGCGGATCATTATGTTGTTTCTTCACATAGGAGAGCTTTATTTTTTTTGATAATATCATATATGGAATTGGCGCTAATCCTGCAACATAGCCCAAGTCTACAAACTTCTTGGAAAAGCTCTTTTTGCTAAGTATTATTCTAGTAGTTGTAAAGTCGAGACAAAAATTCTTGCTCCATCCTCCTTTTTCTTCAGAGCTTAATCTTAAAATAATCTCTTCAAAATTATTCTTTTTACACCATAAAATAAAGTCTTGAATTTTTTCTGAATCCGACTTGGCAGATAATGCCTCTTCCTCTGCAAATTTTAAAAATTGCGCAAATTCAAATTGATTCATTAACTTATGTAAACACTACTCTGAATAAATCCTATGTAAGGGTATACTCTTCTATAATCTATATTTAATAAAAGAAGAGGAGAAGAGAAGTTTTTCCTTCTTTTATTCTATCTAGGGTGGCCTTGACCATCCAATTCCTGCCGGGATATTTTCGAAACCGGATATTCCTAGTAAGAACACCCATGCGGTAAATACAAAAGGTCCTGTGAGAGCAGGTAAACCCCATATTCCAAAAAATCTTTGTAGAGCTGGCATTACAATTACACTGCATGCTACTGTAGCAAATACAGCTATCAGAAATGATTGGGCGGTAAGGGGAATAAAACTGGTAAGAGCTATCATGACAAGTACTTGATTAAATCCATGTAATCCCAATCTTATTTCTGCTGTTGGTAGTTTTGTAAGGATTGCAAGGGCTGTTCCTATACCTGAACCTACAAGTGCCATCAGGCCAGCCAAATACAGCGGCGAGAATTCACTCCATTGCGCTGTGAAAGCGTTTGTAAACCATGGTCTATTCTGGCCTGTAAGAATTGGTGCAAGTTCAAATGCAAGTGTAAGACCAACGACCCAGAAGATTCCTGTCTTCCAATTCTCAACGAATGTAACTTGTGACACTCCCTTTAATGTAGCCATCATGAATTCTTTTGCAGTCCATTTGAAATTTTTAAGTTGAGTTTGAACTGGATTGCTACTTCCCCTAATCAATTCTTCCTGTGGCGGAGGCGGAGGTGGTGCTGGCCATATATCATGTCCAAATCTCTTAGTTGCATACATCAATGCCCACGTAGTAAAAATAAAGGAAGATGTAAAGCCTGGAATAGCCCAGGAATTAGTAATCCCGTCTAAGATAAACAAATCTCCCATAAGATGGGCCAGTGCCATCCATGTCACCGCAGTAGCTGCAGCACCAAAAACTGATAAGAAGAATGTAGCTTTATTTGCTTTTACGAAAGGACCAGACCAAAATGCCATGCCAGTCAAAATAGAGTTGTAGCCAAATAATCCAAAAGCTACAAGTCCGTATGGCGCACCTAAAAGAATGGCCATTCCAGCGCCTATTAATCCTGATAAGACCATCATTGCACCTGCTTTCCTTGATGCCAGAAATACTCCTGCTAGTATGAGTATTCCGGTTATTGGAGAACTAAATAAGGGGACTTCGGCAATTCCATTGAATAGAGTAAAGAAAAAGTCGAATATTGGGTCTCCGGTAGCATAATTTGCGATTGCCATGAAATTTTGTTCTGACGAAGTATTCTTTAATGATTTGTAAAATATATCTATTTATTAACAGTTTGTATGTCTTCTTTGAAGTGCTCATCAAATTATCAGACAAAAAGAAGAAGACTTGCTAATAACTTGGCATATATTTTAATACCATTCTTTCCTTTCACGGCAGAATAATTTCTCATTGTATTAGATGATTGTAAGAAAGTAGTTAGTCTATATTCTAATATTGATTCTTCTTTCTAAGCATTTTATCGCTACCTCTTCTAGATGGTGTATTACCTTTTATTATGAACAGGAAGTAAAATATGATATTAATAAAAAAACTCCTACTTGTCTGTCTTTTTTTATGTATTCAATCATTTTCTGACATGATGTTAGCGAGCAAATTTGTTGTTGCTTCGTTGGCTGACTTGTTATTATTACTATTATTGTATTAACTTGATACAGAATCTTACATTCTAATTAATTTAGTCGATGTCGACTAATCCACTCTTAGCATCACAAGATCTTTTTATCGTTCTTTTTTTTGCAAAATGCATTCACACTATATCCTAGGGGTTAATACCATCTGAATTGCAAGATATACTAGATGGATGAGTTTTAAACTATCCGTTATCATTAAAAAATTAATACTATGCAAACAATAACAGTTTAGAGTTTGGTTTTAGAAATATTTAATGCATTATTAGATCCTATAGTTTTTGTCTTTCAAACTCTGGAGGAGAATATCAATACTTCAGCACCTATGGGTATCCTGCTTCTTGGTGTTATTACGGGATTACGTCATGCTATAGAGGCAGACCATATAGCAGCTGTTTCTATGCTAATTGCCTCCGATAAGAAAACTAAACTCAGGCGAGCTCCAATTTTAGGAGCATTATGGGGATTAGGACATACCGCATCGCTGTTTGTTGCAGGACTGATTGTATTAATTCTCGCAATCAATATCCCAGAAAAAGTAAGCAATACTCTTGAATTTGGCGTTGGAGTTATGCTAGTATATCTTGCCATAACAACATTAACAGGATTCAATATAGGAAAATTCGTAAGAGGCTTGCTGCATCATGATAAAATACATAGCCATCCTCATTCACATAAAGAATATGATATCATTCATACTCATGAGCATAACCACTATCATTATGAGAAAGAACATCAGCATGGACATAAGGCATTGCTTGTAGGTATGATACACGGCTTGGCAGGAAGTGGAGCATTAATGTTAATAGTTCTATCAACAATTGACTCAATACCTTTTGGTCTTGCATACATTACAATTTTCGGCGCCGGTTCAATTTTGGGTATGATGGCACTTAGCACAATCGTTGGTTTGCCATTTGCCAAGGCCAAGAGATCTGCTAAACTCAATTTTGTATTAAAGTATGCAGCAGGGGTTACAACCTTAATGATAGGG
>DATFPS010000181.1:0-10435 GCA_035264705.1 Nitrososphaeraceae archaeon
TGCACTTCTTATCTAATAGAAACATATCACTTTTTAAGTAAGTTTGCAAGATGCTCTTGTTAAATATGGTTTTTGGCAGAGACATAAGACTGGCTAGAATATTAAAGGAGGGGAAGATGCTCTGCATTCCTATGGATCATGGTATTAGCAATGGTCCCATCCAAGGGTTAGAAAATATTCACAATATGATATACCAATGTGAAAATGCAGGATTAACCTGTGTTCTTGTTAACAAAGGAGTTATAAAGACCATGCCAAGACCTCCGAAAATAGGTTTGATTGTGCATTTCTCTGGAAGTACCTCTATCGGGCCTGCACCAAACAGGAAGATTTTAATGGGAAGCTTAGAAGAAGCATTGAGATTAGGGGCTGATGCTGTATCAATTCATATTAATATCGGATCCAAGGAAGAACCCGAGATGCTCCAGAAGTTGGGGACGATTTCTGATAAATGTGATGAGTGGAGCGTACCGCTCGTAGCAATGATGTATCCGCGCGGTGAGAATGTCAAGAATCCTTATGATCCAGATATTGTAGCCCACGTAGCAAGAATAGGTGCGGAGGCAGGAGCTGATATCGTTAAGACAGTATACACCGGTGATAGTGATTCTTTTAGAAGAGTAATAAAAAGCTGTCCTGTGCCTATTGTGATCGCAGGAGGCCCCAAGGCAAATAGTGATGAAGAAATAATTGAGATGTGCGCAGGAGCAATGAAAGCAGGTGCGAAGGGTGTTACATTTGGTCGTAATATATTCCAAAATCAAAACCCGCCAGCAATTGTAAATGCACTACATAAAGTGATCATACAAGGCATCAGCACAAAAGAGGTGTTAAGACATCTTGCAAAATACAAAGAATAGAGAGATTATAATTAATCCGACGGTCTCACCATCTAATCTAGATGAGTTTTTATCAAGACTAAATAATGTTACAATTATAAAAGCAGATCCAAAATATGTACAAGCAAAAAATTTCAAAATAATTTTTGAGTCATCTGATGCAGATTTGGTTATATGCAAAACAATTGGGGAAATACAAAAATTTAAGTCTGTTGGGAAAGTTGCAGGATTTCTCAAAAGAGTTTCAAATAATGATGACATTGATGAAATTGGCAGAGCTTCTCAGGCTGGTGCAGACTTTGTGATTGTCGAAGCAGAGGATTGGAAGATAATACCTTTAGAAAATGTGATTGCCAAACTCCATAAATCAGATACTAAAGTTTATACTACTGCCAAAAATGCAGAAGAGATCAGAACAATGTTTTCAGTTTTAGAATTGGGTGTTGACGGAGTCATACTCTCAACTGATAATGAAAAGGAAGTAGATAAATTAAGGAATTATCTAGAGGCTTTTGTATTTCCAATTAAATCAGCAAAGATTTTAGATGTAAGAGATGTAGGGACAGGAGAACGAGTCTGTGTAGATACTACGTCAATGCTTCAAGTAGGGGAAGGTATGCTTATTGGAAGTAAATCTAACTTTTTATTCCTTATTCATAACGAATCTGTGGGATCGTCTTTTACATCCCCAAGACCCTTTCGGGTAAATGCAGGTGCAGTATATTGTTATACCGTAATGCCTGATGGAAAAACTAAATACCTTTCAGAAATAGAAGCAGGAAGTGAAGTATTAATAGTTAAAAATAATGGCAGTTCGAGACGTGTCACCGTAGGAAGATCGAAAATTGAGACCCGTCCTTTACGATTAATAAGAGCAGATATGGAAGGTGAGACTGGAACTATAATTTTGCAGAATGCGGAGACAATAAGATTTATGAAAAGTGATGGTGCGCTGTTGCCAATAACAGAGGCGAGAGTAGGCGATGAAATACTCTGTTATATCAAACCTCCGTCAGGTAGGCATTTTGGAATGGAAGTAAAAGAATTCATAGTAGAGAAATAAAAAGTCTGGCGAACCTGGAAAATAATATTTCTTTATCGGAAAGTTGATTATTTTAAAGTATACAGGATATTGATAAATCTATAGCATTTAGTTGATGCTAGTTCAACAAAACATTGTTAACGAAATAATTACAGGTAACTGTAAAGAAATTTTATCTAGAATTCCAGCTAATTCAATCCAACTGACAATTACTTCACCACCATATAGAAATGCTATTGATTATAATATGCACGTATCTGGAAATGGTGGATATTACCGAGGTCGAACAAAATTAGAGACCAGTGAATATCTTGAGGACATGGTAGAGATCTTTAATGATAAAGTATATCGAGTGACAAACAATGGAGGATACTGCTGCATAGTTATTGCTAATGAAGTTACTAATGGAACATTGTTGCCCTTGCCTCATATGCTTTTATCGAGGCTTATACAGCCATTTGGTAATTGGAACCTACATGAGGAAATTATATGGCACAAGGTTACTGGAGGTACCAACCGATATGGATCGTTTGTCATTAATCCATATCCGAAGTATTACAGGGCTAATATTATGCATGAATTTATTCTTGTCTTAAGAAAAGGAGACGTAAATAGCGGTAGAACACAACGTATAGAAATGCTTCCAGCAACGCATGAAGAATGGACAAAAGAGATCGCAAACTCAATATGGCATATTGCTCCTGTTCCTCCGGGATATATAGAACATCCATGTCCATTTCCCGAGGAAATACCATATCGACTGATGAAATTATATTCATATGAGGGTGATATTATCCTCGATCCCTTCAATGGAAGCGGACAAACGACTAAGGTAGCTTTTCATTTTCAACGCCGATACGTAGGAATAGACACAGTTAAGGAATATACAAAATTGGCTAAGGGAAGACTGAATGATGAACCTTTACATATAAGGCCGGAGGCATTAATAGCAAATTGGAAGAAAATTCCCTCACATCATATCCGCCGCCTCCGCTAATCTTTCACATTTAATTATTAGTTATTCCTTCAAATACAATTATGGCTGCGGCTACATCGTCAAACAGAAAGTCACCCAGATCATACCGATGTGATATTTGCGGGAGAAATTTTGATAGCATTGAAGAATTGAATAGTCACAAAAGAATAGAACATGGTGAGACAAGTAAACCTCCCGCTGGAGTAGGATAAGAGAAGGATATGAAAAATGTCTAGTTTTAAAAGTAATATCCTTTCAAAAGCAATTAATTTTACTTTTATCATACGGTATCTGTTTGAGTAGAATATGCGTATCAATAGTGGCTTATGATTTAGAACAACTTAAAAGACAAATAAATCAGGCCTTTGAGTATGGAGCAGATTATGTCGAAATCCGTTTTGACTTTCTCAATTTATCTGACATGGATCAAGCGATGAGTATTGCTAATACGATAAATAAAAAAGCTGTATATACTCTCAGAGCCCCTAACGAGGGCGGCCAGTTTAAAGGAAGTATTTCTGAAAGAATTGCTTTGTTAAAGAAATTATCTAATTCAAAGCCAATGCTATTAGATGTTGAACTATATACAATTAAATATAACACTTATTTGGCGGATTATCTGAAAGAACAAAATATCTCATTATTGATTTCTTGGCATGATTTTGAAAAAACTCCACCAGATGCTGAACTTACAAGACATTTATATGAAATGAGAACATATAGCCAAAACATCAAGATGGTTACAACTGCAAAAACAACTGTAGATTCTTTGCGTTTGCTCGACTTATACGAAAATGCTATGGGATTAAATTTGATAGCATTTGCTATGGGTGATGCTGGTGTAATATCTAGGGTGTTGTGTGTGATTAGTGGAAATGCTCCATTTACTTATGCTTCTCTAGAAAAAGCTATATCTCCTGGTCAATTGACCATTAAACAAATGAGAAAGTTATACGACAGAATTAATGATCGTTTAAACCAAAGCACCGATGCAAAGCCAAGTTAAGACATATTGTATAATCGGAGATCCTATTTATCATTCATTGTCTCCTTCTATGCAGAATTCTGCCTTCAATTCATTGGGTCTAAATTGTACCTATATTGCATTTCGAGTCCCAAGGGGACAGCTGGAAGAGTCGATAAATGCCTTGAGGGCAGTAGGAATATCAGGCTTCAATGTCACAATACCGCATAAAGTAGATATATTAAAGTATATTGATCATCTTGATTCTAGTGCTGTAAAGGCAAGTGCGGTAAATACCGTACATAATGTGAATGGGATTCTAAAAGGTTATAACACCGATATTTTCGGGTTTATAGAACCACTGCGAAAACGGAATATAAATTTTAATGGGATGAATATTCTTTTATTAGGAGCTGGAGGAAGTGCCTGCGCGGTAATTGCTGCGCTCTCTGATGAGAGAGGAATAAACAAAATAATAATTTCTAATAGAACACAGGAAAAAGCTCGCAAATTAGCAAAAAAAGGTATGGACCTTGGCTTAGAGTGTCAAGTTACAGAAATGGAAAATATCAAACATATTGCTGTCGAGTCACATCTGATTATAAATACAACTCCTATTGGAATGAACGACGAACAAAGCGTAATAGATTATGAACATATAAGCAAGAACACCATTGTTTATGATCTTGTCTATAAGCCAGTTACCACTAACTTACTTGAAAATGCAAAATATGCGGAAGCAGAGGTCGTATATGGATATGAAATGCTGCTTGAGCAAGGTGCAAGAGCTTTTGAGATATGGACCAAACTGCAAGCTCCACGCCAGATAATGAAAAAGTCATTGGTTGGGGTAATCGGTGGACCTGTATGAAGATTGTCGTTAAAGCCACCATGCATGGGGCAATATCTATCGTTAATGCTATTGCGACCGGCAAGGGATCTGCCTTAGGAATTTCTTTAAAAGTTATAGCTGAGGTGAAAATAAGTGATGGTCAGGGGATAAATTTTCCTTATAATAAAGCAGACAAATTAATAAACAATATCATTCACTACACTATTCCAAAAGACATAATTGACAACAACTTGATATCTATAAAGATATACTCGGATATTCCTGCGGGATGGGGATTGAAAAGCTCAAGCGCAGTTTCTAATGCGGTAGCACTTGCATGCTGTATGATAGGAAAAGATGAAATAGATGATTATTCGGTTTTAGAGTCGGCTGTAAGAGCGTCAAGAGACGCGAAGGTCACGGTTACAGGAGCTTATGATGATTCCACAGCTTGTTACTTTGGAGGTTTTGTTATAACCGATAATTATCTAAACAAATTGATTCGCAGAGAAAGGGTTCAAGACGACCTATATGTAATAATTTTTCTTCCACATAATGTCCAAAGAGGAACGATCTATAAGTTGAAGATACTTTCAGATCTTTTTTCAGATGCTTTTAAAATAGCCGAAAAAGGTGAATACTGGAAAGCCATGAAAATGAATGGTGTCCTTACTTCTGCTGCATTTAGCACAAACTATGAACCCATACTCTCCGCATTAGAAGAAGGTGCATTATCTGCCAGTATTTCTGGTAACGGACCTTCAATATCAGCAATATGCTATAAGGATAGTATAATAAAAATTAAATCCGCATTTTCAAAGTTCAATGGTAAGATCTTAGTTTCCACTGTCAATAATGAAAAGGCAAGTGTAGAAAAATTAGTTGGTTAATGTTCAAATAAAGAGATCAAAAATTAATGGCACTATCAGATGTCCGTCAAGCAAAAGCTATACACATCGTGCCATCGCAATCGCTTCACTTGTTGAAAGCCCATCTATTATTACAAATGTATTGATTGCCAGAGACACCCTTGCAACCCTGACTGCATGTAGATCCCTGGGGGCAAATATTATCCATAATAATAATACGCTAAGGATAGAAGGAAAGAGAAGATTTAACCCTCCCGATAATGTTGTCAACGCCGAGAACTCAGGAACTACTATTCGGTTTCTAACAGTCATGTCTGCACTTGTACATAAAGGATTTACTGTATTGACAGGAGATGAAAGTTTAAGGAAAAGACCGATGCAACCGATCTTGGATGCCTTGCAACAATTGGGAGTTCAATGTTATTCTACCAAAATGAACGGTACTCCTCCTCTTATAGTTAGAGGAGGTGGCATAAAAGGAGGAACAGCAGTGATTGACGGGACTGTTTCAAGCCAATTTATCTCTGCTCTTTTAATATCATGCATATATGCAGATACAGACGTCACTTTGAAAGTTAAAGGGGGACAAGTTTCTGCTCCATATATTGATGCGACATTAGCTGCCATGAAAGCATTTGGTGTTAGTGTAAAGCAGACAAAAAAATTTTCGGAGTATCATATATGTAATGAGGAATATAAGTCGACGTTCTTTGACATTCCTGCTGATTTTTCTACTGCAGCATTGATTATAGCAGCCGGAGTACTTGCTGGACATCGTCTTACCATCCAAGGCATCGATTTCTCTCTTCCTCAAGCAGATTCACATATAATTGAGATTATAAAATCCATGGGAGGTAAGATCCGAGTAGATAGACAGAAGGGCGAGGTGATCGTTCACGGATCTAGCAATCTTAGCGGAGGTGATTTCGATCTGACTAATAGTCCAGATCTATTGCCAGTTCTGTCTATATTAGCGTTAAAATCTACCAAAACCGTAAGAATAATAGGAATTGCTCATGCTCGACTAAAAGAGACTGACAGAGTCTCAAATATTGCAATTGAATTAACGAAATTCGGCGCAAACGTTAAAGAGCTAAAAGATGAGATATCTATAACCCCTCCGGCGGTAATAAAAAACGCCTCAGTTGAAGCTTATAATGATCATAGACTTTTTATGGCATTTACTATTGCATCAATGCTAACTGAAAAATCTATAGTTGCAGGAGCAGAGTCAGTAGACGTATCCTATCCAAATTTCATTCAAGATATGGTGAACCTTGGAGCAGATATGAAGTCCTTGTCAGATAGCGAATAATAAGTTTCTTACTTCTTATTCTTTACAATTAAATAACTTATCTCGGATAGATTAAATTATCAGCAAATATGCTGAATTATTAACTATTTATTTATAAAAAAATCAGATAATCACTGCTCTATTTAGGAACTTATGCCAAAAAGCCAATATAGAGAATAACAGTAACGTTTGTAGTACTTATAACATGGTTGGAAATATACTAGGTGATCGTTTTGTCGCTGTGAGTTTTGGCGAAAGTCATGGTAAGTGTATCGGTATGGTAGTGGATGGCTGCCCCGCAGGATTGCCGCTTACAGAATCAGATATTCAGTTACAGCTAGATCTGAGAAAACCTGGTCAGTCCGTTATTACTACACAAAGAAAAGAAGAAGATAAAGTCGAAATAATATCAGGAGTTTTTAATGGGTTAACTACCGGTGCCCCAATTTGTATGGTTATATGGAATAAAGATTTGGATTCAAGGTCATATGAACTAATCAGAACAATACCAAGACCGGGACATTCGGATTATCCAGCGATGATAAAATATGGTGGCTTTGCGGATTATCGGGGAAGTGGAAGGTTTTCAGGTAGATTGACAGCTACGATAGTAATGGCAGGAGCCATTGCTCAAAAATTATTAGAGTATTGCCTAGGAATACAAACAACTGCATATACTGTTGAAATTGGAGGTATCAGGGCTAAGAACTTGACGTTAGAAGAGATAAAGAAGAATAGATATACAAACGAAGTTAGATGTCCAGATATGCAATCAGCAGAATATATGAGATCTGCAATCATGGAGGCAAGAAAAGATGGAGATTCGCTAGGAGGTGTCGTCGAATGCATTAGCACTGGCTTACCGGTGGGACTAGGTGAACCTATATTCGGATCGATAGAGTCTGATCTCAGTAAGGCGATTTTTAGTATCCCTGCAGTAAAAGCTATTGAATTCGGGTCAGGTTTTGACGGTTCAAAACGACGAGGATCTGAAAATAATGATCTGTATATTAAAGCAGGCGATAAAATAGTTACAAAGACTAATAATTCAGGTGGCATTTTGGGTGGATTGTCCAATGGTATGCCAATTGTGATAAGAATAGCGTTTAAGCCTGCTGCGTCAATAGCAAAAACTCAGAAAACAATCGATGTATCTAATGGTTCGGAAACCAAGCTGAATGTACCAGGAAGGCACGATCCATGCGTAGTACCCAGGGCGCCACCAATAGTAGAATCTGTAGTATCCATGGTTTTGGCGGATCATGCGATAAGAGCCGGATTTATTCCACTTGTCTTAAAGGGGCGGTATGATAAATGAACAAAAAAAATGATGATGATGATCTAAATAGGCTACGATTTGAAATTCGTGATATAACCGTAGATATAATCCATAAAGTCCAAAAGCGAATGGAAATCTCAAAGCAGATTGGAGAAATCAAAACCAAGAATAATATCGATGTCGAAGACGAAAAGGTCGAAAGTGACCTCAAAAATTCCGCATTAAAAATTGCAGACGAAATTGGGATGAACTCAGAATTCTCTGGAAGATTACTAAACATCTTGTTAACTGAATCAGTGAGATTACAAAATATACAGCAAAATGATAGTGAACAGAGACAAACTCATCTGAGTATCTTTATGAAAGCGAAACAACTTCAATCAATGGGAAAAAACATCATTCATTTAGAAGTAGGAGAACCTGATTATTTGCCGCCAAAAAATGTAAAAAAAACTCTTAGTAGAATATATGATCTTCGACAATATCATTATACTGAAACTAGAGGTATTCCAAAATTACGGCAAGCCATTGCAAAAAAAGTAGGAAATGGCATTATAGATGAACAAGTTATAGTTACTCCAGGAGGAAGATTTGCTGTATTCTCAGCTATTGTTTCGTTAGTAAAGTCTGGTGATGAAGTCATTTATATAGAGCCTGCATGGCCTGCCTATAGAGAGTGCGCAGATTTTATAGGAGCAAAGACCAAGATACTAAAAACTACATTAAAAGAAAAATGGAATCCTGATTTAAAACGACTTGAAGAGTTGATAAACAACAATACAAAAATGATAATTTTGAATTATCCCAATAATCCAACTGGCAAGATTCTAAATGATAATGCTATGCAGAGAATCATGGACTTGGCTAAAGATTACGGCCTTTATGTTCTCAGCGATGAAGTATATTCTAATTACTCTTTTAATGGATTTAAAAGTATTTTAGAATATGGTTATGATAAAAGCATAATGATATCGTCATTTTCAAAAGGTCATGCTATGACAGGGTTTAGGGTGGGATATGGAATATCTAATAAGAAGATAATATCTAAGATGAGCACAATTCAAGCTGTTGCACTTACAAGTGTAGCTGAGCCAATGCAGTATTCTGCATTGGCGGCAATAAACGATGACAGTCTAAACGAAAATGTGAAAATAATGAGGAGAAGATTAGGATTTGTCTGCGGTAAATTAGAGAAAATGTCGCTGTCATTTGTAGCTCCAGACGGTGCACTCTATGTTTATCCGCAACTTAGAGAGGGGATGGATGACGATATCGTTCTTATAAATAAACTACTTGACCTCGGCGTGGCTATAGCTCCTGGAAGCGGGTTTGGAGAATCATATAAAAGATTCATTAGAATCTCTGCATGTCAGACGGAGGAGGTATTGGAGAAGGGATTGGATGTATTATCATCTGCTTTATGATTAAGGAATATCTTATGATAAATGAGATTTCCATTATAGGTGCGGGGGGTAAGATGGGATCTTGGTTTACTAAATATTTCTCCAAAAGAAATGAGGCCCATCTTCTTCTTTATGATATAAATCCTAGTTTTCAATGTGATATAGCAAATTCTGAAATTTGCCATACCATTGACGACTGTGTTGGAAATGCAGATATAGTGTTTCTTTGTGTTCCAATCAGGAATACTCCATCAACACTCAAGCAATGTGCCTCAAGAATGAAACCAGGAGCGATTCTTGCTGAAATCTCATCTGTAAAATATCAATCTTTTAAAGCACTGAAAAAAATTTCAAGTAAGATTCGAACATTATGTGTGCATCCAATGTTCGGACCTGGTGCAGATGATATAAAAAATATGAACATTTTATTAATTCCAGTTCGAGACGAAAAGGAAGAAACATCAATCTCCAAGTGCCTCTTTGAAGATGCATTAATCACGGTCCTTCCAAGCCCTAAAATTCACGATGATTTAATTGCAATAGTGTTGGGGCTTACCCATTACATAAACATAATATTTGGTATTTTTTTGTCAAAGGAAAATTTTGATTTGCTAAAAAAAGTTTCAGGAACAACTTTCGAACTACAATCACTTCTCAGTAGAAGTATTTTTACCGATGCCCCCGACCTTATAGTAGCGCTCCTATCAGAAAATCCATCAACCAGAAGGTATATTCAAAACTATGTAAACAATGCGAATAAACTTGCAAAATCAATTTGCGAAGGAGATGAAATAAAACTTAAATCTCATATTCAAAAGACAAAATCCATTCTAGAACAACAACAAAACCTCGAACTTTCATATCAGCGAATGTATCATATTGTAAAAGAGTTAAACAAGCATGTTAGGTTGGATTAATATTTGTTTTTTGTTTTATT
>DATFPS010000182.1:0-3853 GCA_035264705.1 Nitrososphaeraceae archaeon
CTATTGAAGAAATTCCTAAAATCAATTGGAGTCTATGGAGCTGAAATCGCTACCGCGGGTTTTAGTGGTTATGTTACGGAGATTTTGATTTTAAAATATGGTTCATTTCTATCCGTATTAAAGGCAATTTCAAATATTAAAGAAGACAAAAATGTGATCTCTATCGGTAAATTTGATGAAGACGTCTTAAAGATTTTTCAAAGCCCAATTATTATAATCGATCCAATTGACTCGAGAAGAAATTTAGGGACGGCAATTTCTGCAGAGAGTGTTGGCAAGGCGGTACTTGCAGCTAGGGCATTTTTGGAAAAGCCATCATTAGACTTTTTCAGAGAAAAGAAAGAAAGATACGACGACGACACTTTTAAGGAGATATATTCAAATTTACTTATAGTAGAATTCATTTATCGCCAGCGCAGTCCAGACATTATTTGGGGACAGATAAAGAGAACTCTTAATGCAATTTCAAAACAACTGTGTATAGCTAATTTTACCGTAATCCGAAGCATTGGCGATATTGATGAAAACGGGCATGCCACATTTGTATTTCTATTAGAAGCGATTACACTGCCCCCATATATGGCAAGAACCGGTCCTCACATTTTTCGGAGAAAGGATACCACCAGTTTCATCTCAGAGAATATCAAAAAATCTCTGCTGATGTGGACAGATAACGAAATGAAGGTTAAAAGTTTAGTCGAGAGAAAAACAACAAATGCAAAAGAGTATGTGAAATTAATTTTGGCTAACAAAAAAGATGTAGGGGTTACTAAGGGATTGATAGAAGACATAAAAGAGACACTTCAAATTTATACAGGAGATGAGAAAGAAATACACGGATTGGTAAAGAATGCAATCTACAAGCTTATCACCACGGATTCCCGCATTTTCAGATAGAATTGGTATAAATTCCTTAAAACTCTCCACTATTATTTCATATCCACATTTTAGCGAAACAGAATATTCTAATCGTTTGAAGGAAATGTATTCACTTGGAATCAATTCCATATTCTCTGTTGGTCGAACAAAAATTGGAAGTATGTCTATTGCAGGAAAAGGTTGTGTAAGCCTAGTTGTAAAAGCTGAGATCAAAAATACAATTTGTGCTCTTAAGATAAGAAGAACTGATGCAAACAGGAAAACGATGGACAGAGAAGTGACTTTACATCGAATAGCAAATTCAGTTGGCGTTGGTCCTGGCATACTAGACTATTCAGAAAACTTTGTAATAATGCAATTCATCGATGGTTTGAGCATAATTAACTGGATATATCATCAGAATATCAACCCAGAACAGGTTCGCAATGTCGTTATCGGTACAATGGAACAATGCTATAAATTAGATAGAGCGCATCTCGATCACGGTGAATTAAGTTGCCTAGATCATCATATAATAGTATCACAAGCTAGTACTACCAATATTATAGACTTTGAAAGCTCAAGTACAAAAAGGAAGACATGCAATGTAACAGCGGCTGCTCAGTCACTATTTCTAAGTGGACTAGTTTCAAAAAAAGTGAATGAACTATTACATCTGCCGGAAAGGGAAAAAATAATCAAAGCATTAAGGAGTTACAAACAGGATCAATCTAGAAATAACTTTGATAATATCATGAGTATCATAGTCAGATAGATATCGTATAATATAGCTTTGGTTCTAACATAGTAATCATAAGAAAGTATGAAAAAAGGATAATATCTAAATATCAATTTCACATGCCTCATTGTTAGCAGTGGTAGAGAAGGCAAGAATAAACAATGCTAAACCTATCAATATTCAAGTCCTGAGATTATCGCTTATTGCTATAGTTTCAGTGGTTATTTTTGAATTTTGTGCAGGAGTTATTGCAAACAGTTTATCGTTAATTACAGACAGTGCTCATGCACTACTTGATGCTGGAGTTACTGGAATTTTACTTATTGCAGCAAGGTTAGCACTAAAACCGAGAGATATTGAGCATACGTACGGTCATGGAAAAATAGAAACTGTTGGCGGTTTTATTGGAGGTGTGGCATTATTCGTATTAGCAATATTTTTTATCTATGAGGCATTAGCAAGAATTACAATCGATTCAGTTGGTAGTTTACTTGTTAAACCAGGCTTCTTAGGATTCGCCGCTGTCTTATATACCTTGTCAATAGATGGCTTTAGATTAGTGCTTCTTAAACGCGCGACGAAACAGACTGAGAGCATATCTTTGAAAGCTGACTATTATCATGCATTTACAGACCTTTTATCTACAGGGGTTGTATTCTTAGGCCTGTGGCTTGTTACAATTGGATTTAATCATGGTGATTCTATTGCAGCCATAGTTCTCGGAGGATTTCTTGCTTACCTAAGTTTTACATTTTCCTATCGATCCGCAATGGATCTGACAGACGCAATATCACCAAAGCTGGTTTTGAAAGTAAAGGAAGCTGTCTATAACACCAATGGTGTTTTAGAATGCAAAGATATTAAAATGCGTCGAGTTGGAAGAGAAACTTTCATTGAGGTAATAGTAATTCTTAGAGCCAATATGAGTTTTGACAATGCTCACAAGAAAAGTGTAGAGGTAGAAAAGAACATTGCCGAGAATATAGGCGGTAATCCAAACATTGTAATTCATTTCGAGCCAATCTGGAGTTCTGATCTATCCTTAGAATCGATTATTGAGACATCAGTCCTTGATGTCAAAGGAGTAAAAGGCATTCATAACATTTCAGTTGCTAGAGCAGATTCTGGTGAAGTGATAAATGTCTCAGTACATATTCAGATGGACAGGTTTACAAAATTAATCGATGCTCATTCTATTGCTACTTTAGTAGAAGATTCAATAAAAAAACATATTAGAACAGTCCAACACGTAATAGTTCATCTTGAACCTTTGATGCCAGGCGTACAGGAGGCAAAGATTCTCACGGATAAACCAATGGAAGAATCGATCAAGAGCATAATTTCCAGCCGAAAAGATATTGAACATATTAATAACATTATAATATATAAGGCAAATGAAGACATCCTAAAAATTGACATAAACTGTGTATTTCAAACCTCTGGAGAAACCATAGAGCAAATTCATGAGAAAGTTTCGCGGCTTGAGAGAGACATCCGTACAAGTTATCCTAGTGCAATTGTTACCATACATGCAGAACCATCATAAATCTTTATTACGTATGCCATTTCAATCTCTTAATTGTTTTATCATAATGTTTATTGCTCAATAAAAGAAAACTTGCACTAACTTTAGATTTCTGCCATTATTTGTCATCTTCAATTTTTTGCAATGTGTATCCCACCTATGTTAACAGAGAATTCTGGACTCTACAGGAATTGAATTATTATCAGTATTGCATTATTATAAGATAATTCTGCTATAGAATAGAGATAGAGATAAAAAGATAAGGAGTTAGTGTATTACATTACACTAATACTTTTCAATAACTTTTGTCTTCTTATCTAAGTGCTTTAACGATTTTGATGACGAATATAAAAAAATTTACTTAAAAGATTGAACATTAATTAGAAAGAGGGTTGGACTTGAAACCTAGATCATTATCAATAGGGTATTCCTTATTTTCTAAAGATATTTACATGGTTAATGTACATAATAGCATACTTACATATAAGGTCAGGAGGATAATAAAAATAATGTCATCATCAGCTAGTGGCTTTATTAAAGCAATAGAATCAGGTTCAAAGCATCTTGTACTCAAGAGATTTACTTTCCGTTATCCAGAACAAAAGCTCAAATTCGTTGGAGATGGATATCAGTTTGATCCAAAACGTGGAGTTGGTATTGCAGGAACACGTGGTAGACATATACTTTTTCATGATAAATGTACGGGATGTCAGCTATGTGCAATTGCATGT
>DATFPS010000183.1:0-7690 GCA_035264705.1 Nitrososphaeraceae archaeon
TTGGGGCTGGCTTGTCTATAATCCATCTACCAATAAAGTGGAATACAAAGCAATGCCAAATCAAACAAGCCCAAGAACAGAAGGTTTGATCCCACTCTTAGGATGTGACGTATGGGAACATTCCTACTATCTTAAATATCAAAACAGGAGACCTGACTACGTTTCTGCTTGGTGGAATGTTGTAAATTGGGATGATGTTGCAAATCGTTTTGAGAGGATAAAGAAATAAAAATTTTTTTATTATTTATGCATAATAGGTTTATGTAATAGATTTAAGAATGACACAATTTAGGTTATTTGATGGCATGCGACTCGATCTATCCTTATAGAAATTATGAGCATCATATTCTTGAAAAACCACAAGGAATGGCGTTCTTTCTGCAGAACAAGATCTCTAATGTTATTACAAACCGGACCAATAGCCTATTATACTTTTTTAATGAATATCTGCATCCAATGTAATTAGTGATTCTAGACCTGTATTTAAAGAATAAATCACCATGTAGGCTGAAAACTATGCCTCCATTGAGCTTAAAATTTGAGAAAATCAATAAATTCTGGACAATATACAGTAACTCCTATGGATACTGATATATTTCTATAGTATTATTCCACAATTCAAAAGTATTCTGAGTTTATATCTATATAAATTGTAATAATTCTATGGATTTTTCCGTATTTAAGAAATATAACAAATTATTGAAATCCATACACAGATTGATCTTCAAATTTTCAATGTTTATCCTCAAGTATATTAGGCTATAACGTATGTTTACTGCTTTTGCATGCAATACTTTATTTTCATCTAACTAGCTAAATGAGTATCTCTGCATTGATTTCCTACTTACTATACTGGCCTGTCATTATGTATATATTCTTCCCAATAATAGTTTGGCCTTTTAGGAGATATGAGTCTCCTTCTAATTGGTGTTCAATTCTTAAAAGTAATAGTTAAAGAGGTTGTAAGTGATTGATTATGTGAGTTTATTTTCAAATGAAGATATTCTTACTAAGAAATTGAATCATGGAATAGTTTTGTAGCTAACCTATCTTCTTCTGAAGATAGAAAATTATTGAAAATATGCTAAATGATTGTTACAAATACGCCGCTGCAATTAATGCAAAGGGCAAACCATTACTTATGGCCTTGTTGCTTTCACAACACAAAGTGATTAACAGGTTAACAGAATTGATTTCAAAGCAGAAATCACTTGATAGTAATAATAAAGAAGTTAAGGAATCCAAAGAAGGGTAACAAGAATTAGGTAGAGAAAATAAACATGATTACATAAGAATGAAAGAATTTATTATAATGATGATTATTAGTAAGAGAGAGAGAGAGAGAGAGAGAGATTGTGCACAGCAATTTATCTTAGCTGAATTCCCTAACGGCTAAATAATTGGAGGCTTCTTTGCATTATTTTGGTAGGTGTACCTTCATGTACTCCTTTACGTGGAACAAAATGGTGCAACATTTACGAGTTTTAGTATAAATCCTTTGCTTCCCAAAACATCTTACGGAAGAAAACTCAACAACTATAGGCAATGGAAAAGGTTTTATTGGGATAGAAAACATATCTGCTTTTTCCAGAACAGATATAGCAGCAGCAGAAGTGGGTCCATCGGGTGTTAAGGATGAAGATAACAGTAAGCTGACAGTAAACATTCCATCTGACGAAACAGTCGGAAAATGTAATACATATGTGTTCTCGCGATATATTATTATGTTCCAATACTAGCCGTCTTTTTGGTTGTTCCTATCCTCTTTTGAAGAGGAACGATCCGAAGATAAAAATGCATTCAGGGTCATATTTATTGTTATTCGAATGGATGTCTATTGGAGCTATTTGTGTCATTTTATTATAGGGGATAAGCGGCATTAGATAGTCCGGCTTGCTCGCGCTTATGCTAGACTTGAATGCAACTAAGGGTGACAGGGACGAACGGACGAGGTGGAATAAATATTATTAGAGAAATAAATTTGTTGTTTGTTTGTCAAAACTAAACACTTGCCAGATTAAAATATATCCTCTAGTATATTATTATATTATTGAACAGATGATGAGAATATCTAAATATGATTACCAAGTCTTTGGTGCTATCCATTGCCTCGGGACTGTTTCTTACCTATGCTCTTTGCACTAATACCGTATATGCAGAATTACCCGAGATAGGTGTAAAAATTACATCTCCTAGTACTGGTCAAGAAATTCCGGTAGGAGAACTAACCATATTTGGAACATCGACAGATAATGCAACTACTGATTGCCAAGTTCATGTAGATGTAAACGACACAAAGCCATTCCAGAGAGCAACGGCAACTGGTCCTATGATAAAAAATGATTATTCAACATGGATATTTACATATACACAAGATTATCGTCTTATTAAAGAAGGTGTAAATGAACTAACTGCCAAAATTTCTTGTCTTTATGGTCCCGTTAATTTATCTAAATATCATACCGTAAATGTCATAGGAGTAACTAAAGAGCAACAATAATCAGGAATAATAAATGATAGTATGACTTATTTTATTCATTACATCTTTAAGCCATTTAAAAAATTAAAATTAGAAAAAGTTGATGGTTAGTTAAATATTAGGAATAAATTACTAGTCAATATCTTTTTGTAATTACATACTGCTATTTGATCTTAAGAGATGTTTGGAAATATTGCTATCAGGGCTTTGCGCCGCAAGCTTGATGATGAGCAATAGGAATCAAGGATTACTTGATATAAGGAGGTCAGACATAAAGTTGAAAGCCGTATTGACAATCATAATGTATGAATAGTCTTTTTTGTTATTCCTAAGGCTTAAATTTGTTCGATATAGATATTTTCAAATATCAGTCTATAAGTACTATGAATACATTGCGATAGATCTATTGTAGTTGAATATTGCATCATTAATGTGTACTTCTTTTGCGTTAACAATAATTATAATATAAATGGAATTATAACCATCATAGTCTATAATTATCTTGTCTATTATCATTTTTTCTCTTCACAATAATTGAAGATATAATATATAGTAAAAATCCACCAATGGCAATGATTAGTCCATAAAGTGAAATTGCTCCCCTATCTGTATAATTTCCGATCCCTACTAGTATTGCTCCCATAAATAATAACCCCAATCCTGCTCCTGCAGAGCGAGGCATCTTAATTTTGTTTGCTGATGACAAGGTCCTGTTTATATAACAACAACATAGGCAATAATATTTTTGTGAATGTTTTTATTAAACATTATTTTCTCTCTAGTCAATATCATTATGAAAATTGCAGTTGTTGGGATAGGAGTTGCTGGAGCATATCTTATGAATAGATTAAGTGATGATGCTGATAATCATGTAGTAGGTTTTGAGAGAATGCCGAAAGCCCAACATGATGCTGTCTGCGCATGGGCAACTTGTCAAAATGTAATGTCAGGTTTAGCAAAAAATTGCGGCCTGAATTTTGACCAATATATCCTACATGACGGAAAATATATGAAAGTTGACCTTAAAGAAACCAACGGCATTAGAGATAACAGCATAAATATTCGTTTGAAAGGAATGGTCAGTTATGATAAGTTAAAATTAATTCAAGACATGATAAGGGGTACAAAAGTAGAATTTGGCAGAGTGCCAAAGAAAGAGAATCTTGAATCAGATTTTGATATCATTATTGATTCAACTGGATTTCATCGAAACTATCTTCCAAAACCAAAAAAAGAGATGTGGATCCCATGTGTCCAATATAAGGTAAAATATGATAATGATAACATGCCATATGACGACTTCTATTTGCAGGCATTTCCTTCAATGACTGGGTATTTCTGGTATTTTCCTCTTGAAAATGGCTATGCACATATAGGAGCGGGGGATTTTGAAAGAAGACAGAATAATAAATTTGTCGATGAATTTTTGAAGAAATATAAATGTGAGGTTATAAAAAAAGTTGGAAGACCTATTCGAATTACTCCACCCGTAAATTGCGAACCATTTACAGATGGTAGAAAAACAGTCGGTGTAGGCGAGTCAATAGGTACTGTTTACCCCTTACTTGGCGAGGGAATAATTCCTTCTACATGGTGTGCAGAATTATTCATTCAACAATTGCACAAGAATATAAAAGCCTATAGGAATATTGTACTGGAAAGATTTAGAATATACACAATTGTATTCAATTTTATCCAAATGAAAATATCAGGAAAGTTCAATATGATAAGACATTCATTTGATTTACTAAAAATATATAATCACATGAAAAGAGAGGAAAATCGTTATGGGATGGAAATCAAAATTGAAGATATGATAAAAATTTCAAAGATATGAAGGAATTGCAATATAGATGGGAGGATCGAGAACCACGTTGAAGGCAAGCGCTATTTACCATAAAAGCAAGATCTATTTGTGTAAATAAGTTTCAAATTAGGTAATTTGCTACTGTTTATAGTCTAATGATGGAGGAATTAAAATCATTAATCTTAACTCATATCCCATGCTTTGCAAAAATTGCTTTGATTCTTTCGATGCCCTGTATATCTTCTACAACTTTTGCAGTCTGAAAGGGAACAAGCTTTTTCCAGTCTTCATCTTTTGCCATTTTTGATCTAACTTCTGTTGCAGACAATTCTTTTCTCCGATATAAAGATGGTTCAACTACTTTTATCTCTCTTTCTCTAAATAAAAGAGCGGTAATAAGATCATTTGTAAAAACTACATCGTATTTTGGAACTAAAATGTCCACTTGATATGTCCACAGAGAATGTATGTATATATCAGAGACAGGAATCAGGAGTATTCTTCTTATATCAACTTCATTGTCTGCTACTAGCGAATCTCTAATCATTTGAATACGTTCCCCTGCAGTAAATGGGTTCCTCATCTCATGACTAGTCTGTGCGCTTCCAATTACTATTATGAGATCTTCGACTCTATTAAGTGCAAACTTGACAGTAGCAAGATGTCCTAAGTGGAAGGGTTGAAATCTGCCTACAAATAAGCCTCTATATATCACTGTTGTAAATCAAACTATGAGATAATTTAAAGTAATTTTAAAAATCAAATATATCTTGAGCACCTAGAACGATTAAAGTCATTAAGTCTATTTAACAATTATTATTAAGTATTATGAGTTGTGAGCACGCGACGTTCTGCTGCTACATCATTGGATTGTTATATATCTCTGTCATAGGCCGTCTGTATAATCTCTATTATGTGTTCTGTATATTTCTGTTTTCTTCCGTGTGATTTTATTGTATAGTATTTCTTCTAGTGATCTTAATAATAGTGTTGATGATGGTGCTGCTAGCGTTGCTGCATCTCCGGCATATGCCTCTGGTAATTATGATAATGATTTTTGTCAGAAGACTTGACTAAAGAAATGAGAAATGAGAGATATAAAAAAAGATTTAGGAAATTTCTCTTACTCTTGGTTTGCCGGTTGTTCTTTTTCTTCTTCTTGTTGTTGCTATTTTCTGGGTTTGGCTTTTGGGTTAACTGTATATCCTTGTCCTGCTGCTGTGGTTTGCCCGCTATCTTGTTGAGCAATAGTATTATTATCAGTGATGTGGATATCTTCGGTAGATGACGATGACGATGTTGATGACAGTATTAAAAAATATTGTCGACTCTATTATACTTATAATCTTTTGACTATTATTATGGTGTATTTTAGAAATGATGCTAGAATATATTTAATATCTATGTGTGATTTGTACTATGAATATCTGATAATAAAATTGCTCTTTATCCCAATATGGATGGTGGACAGACGTTTTAAAGCAAGGATTTTATCTTTTTAATTCAACACAATAACAGATTTACGTGTTAAAAATTGACGGATCTTTTGGTGAAGGAGGAGGACAGATTTTGCGTAGCGTCGTTTCGCTTTCGGCAATAACAGGCAAACCGATTGAAGTCATAAATATTCGAGCCAAGCGTCAAAATCCTGGCCTGCGGCCACAGCATATGTTTGCAATTAGGACAGTAGCAAATCTGTTTCATGCAAGCGTGGAAAATCTGATAGTCGGATCAGACTGGATAAGATTCATTCCAAAATATGACAAATTTGAAGACAGTATGATTAAAATCAATGTTGGTACCGCAGGCAGCATTCCATTGATATTGCAAACTGTAATTCCAGCAGTCTCCCTTTCAGGCAAAAGTCTTAGCATCGAAATTACGGGTGGCACAGATGTAAAAATGACTCCCACGACTGATTATTTGCGGTATATAATAATGCAAGCATATCGCAGCATCGGCATAAAGTTCAGCATAGAAATTTTAAAGAGAGGATACTATCCAAAAGGAGGAGGCCAAATACGATCTGAAATAAGTCCCTGTAAAAGACCAGACACTCTTGAACTTTTGAATACACATAATATAGAACCAAAAATTGTAAGTGTTTGCAGTCAACTTCCCAAACATGTTGCAGAACGCCAGATTTCGTCTGCTCTTTTAAAATTAGAAAAAAATGGTGTCCATTGCAGAGGCTATTCTTCTTCACTTGAAACATCATTATCACCAGGCTCCTCAGTTTTAGTTCATTGTGAATCTGATTTTGGTCCTTATATCGGCGGAGATTCGATAGGTGAGATAGGTAAAACTGCAGAGCGCGTAGGTGAAGAAGCTGCATATAGATTCCTAGAAAGTTATCTGGCTAATGTTCCGATTGATTTCTTCCTTGCCGATATGCTGGTCATTCCATTAAGCTTAGCAAAAGGTAAATCGCAATACAGAGTAGGAAGAGTGACGGAACATCTCAAGACAAATTTACAAATTGTAAGTCAAATGGTTGGTTGCAAATATCAAATTGAACCTACAGAAAAAAGCTATGTAGTTAATATTGAAGGAATTTTATCTCAATAGACAAAAATACTATTATCGATCACTACAACTAGAAAGATATGATATATATGATGTCTATCAAAACAATAACATGACTGATGGAATGCTCTTTACTTTCTATTTGCGAACCTACAAATAGACTATATGATTATAATTTTATCAGTATTAGAAATAAATTATAAATATTAATAATAATGTTTATACTAATTGGTAACGCTATTTAGGTTGGAAGAAAAATTTAACAGCTTTTAATTGTCAGTATCATAATCAACATTAACATCATTATGCTCTATTTGTCCATCCCCAACAAGGGAAACGAATACATCATCCAAGGTTATGGGAGAAACTGTAAAAGGGATATTTTTTTTTATTGCAAATTCAGATAATTCTTTCACTGCAGAATCAAAGGCAAATACCCTTATCGTATTAGTTCCAGTCTCTACTACTGAGCCATATGTTTTAAGTAGGTTAGTGTCAACTGTATCCTTTGCAATATCTACTCTAATATTTTGAGGAATTATCTTTCGCAATTCATTCATAATGCCTTGGGCTATTATACGGCCCTTGTCTATTATTACGATGTTATCTGAAAGCATTTCAGCTTCATCCATATAGTGTGTTGTCAATAAAATTGACTTCCCTTCCTTTTTCCAATCCTTAATTGCTGACCATACTTGGCGTCTTGAGACTGGATCCAATCCAATAGTGGGCTCGTCAAGAAATAACAATTCAGCATTAGTAGCCATAGCCATCGCAACAAGAACTTTTTGCTTCATGCCCCCTGAAAGATTCATTGCAGGCCTGTTTCTTGCTTCATAAAGTTCTAGCTTACGTAGAATTTTTTCTGTCTCTTCCTT